>NZ_JYNS01000002.1:300000-556968 GCF_000934725.1 Methyloterricola oryzae | reverse complement strand
CGGGCAGCAGCAGGCCAAAGTTGGGATCGGTATTGCCATTGTAGCCGGAGGTGCCGGTGCCGACGGCGGTGGTGACGGCGCCGGTGCTGGCATCGATCTGCAGGAGCGCATCGGGCGCGTGGGCGCTGGCGAAGATGAGGCCATCGGCGTTCTGGACCACGGCGATGAGCGTGCCGGTGGCGGTGCCGGACGCCAGGGTGGTGAGGGTGCCGTTGAGGCCGACGCGGCGCAGGCCCGCGCTGCCGTCGGCGATGAGGAGGTTGCCGAGGGGATCGACGGAGACGCCGTTGGCGGCGCTGAGGCTGGCGCGGGTCGCCGCTCCGCCATCGCCGCAGGGGGCGGCGCTGCAGGCCTGGCCGTTGCCGGCGACGGTGGTGATGGTGCCGCTGGGGTCGATACGGCGGACCCGGCGCAAGCCGGAATCGGCGAGATAGATGGAGCCGTCGAGTCCGACCGCCAGGCCGCTGGGGGAGTCCAACAGGGCGGATGTGGCCGGCCCGCCGTCGCCGCAGGCGTCGGTGGGGGACGGGCACCGCGTGCCGGGGATGCCAGCGATGACCGTGGCAGAACCGCTGCCTATCTGCCTGACCGTGCCATCTTCGAAGGCGGCGTAATAACCGTCCCCCGAAAGGGATGTATTCCAGGTCGGCGGTGCGGTCACAACGATCGCAGTGGGTTTGCCTAGGGCTGTGGCATCGAGGAGGGTGCTGGTGTTGGTGGGGCAGGCGCCGCGGCCGGACGCGGAACACGGGGCCGGGATGGGCGGCAGATTGCTATTGCCGGGAAGCAGATGGCCGGTGCAGCCAGCCGGTATCACTGAGCCGGCCTTGCCGTCCGGGCAGGCGGTCACCGTGTTGAAGGAGACACCGGCCAGGGTGCTCGCCAAAAAGGGCACGGGGCCGTAGGTTTCGCTGGAACCGAGGGCCAGCTGCCACTCCCAGTTGGACGGCGTTCCGGTCCCGGCGGTGCACCAGGAGTTGGCGGTATCACCGCAATAGAGCCAGGCCTGGTCGAAATTGGTGTCGGTCAGCACGGCATTGGTGAGACCAAAACCGGGCAGGTAGGTGCCGCTGAAGCTGGCGTTGTTCAGCTTGGCGCCGGTGAAGTTGCAGGCGACGCAGACGGCATCGTCGAAGCGCGCGCCGATCAAGGTGGCGCCGGTGAAATCGAAGCCGCCGCTCTGGGTGGGGTCGCTGGCGAGGACGGCGTTGGTAAAGTCGATGTTGGAGAGGTCGGTGGCGCTGTTGAAGGCCTGCCCGTTGCCGTAGAGGTGGGCGCCATGGAACACCGCGCCGGTGGCGGTGGCGCCGCTGAAATCGACATCCCGGCCCATAGCGCTGTTAAAGTCCGCTCCCGAGAGGTCAGCGCCGACGAACTTGGCGCCGCTGAGGGTGGCGTTCACGAAATTGGCGGTCTGGAGCTTGGTCTGCTGTCCGGAGAAATTTGCCCCGGACAGGTCGGCATATTGGAATGTCGTGCCGGCGGCGTTGACATTGGTGAGACTGGCATTGGTCAGCGTGGCCAGGGACAGATCGACCCCGCTCAGGGTGGCGCCATCAAGGTGGATGCCGGTGAGATCGACGGCTTCACCCTGAACACGCAAGCCGGTGAAACTCGCCCCCGCCAGGTCCGCGCCAGCTAGCGCCTTGCGATTGCCGGCGGTGGCGATCACCTGCGCGCCGGCCCAGTCGATCGTGGCGCCAAAGCGTATTGTTCCCTTCAAAAGGTCTCCCGCTGTGTCCAAGCCCAACTGACTCCCCGGGAACCAGGGGGGACACGCCGCCGATGAAGGTGCAGATTGTACCAAGACCCCGGCAAAGGAAATGCCCATCAGGCGGCTGTTGGCGAATTGCGTGCACCCTAAAAAAGAGTTGGCGAAGCTGGGCGGAACCTGGTAGTGGATCGAATCGAACCGGGCGGCGCCCAGCGCGCTATGCACGAACTGCGTTCCGTCAAGGGTGACGTTGGCGAAGGATACGTCACCCAGAATAGTGTTTGAAAACGTCACCCCGCTGAGGTCCGCACCGTCAAATGTGAAAAGTGAGGCTTCGCCCGTGACGGCCATGTTCGGCATCTTTGTATTGGTGAGATCGCCGACGAAGCTGATGATTCGGCCCGGGGGGTTGTCGGTGGGATCTACATCGCCAATCAGGGTCACACTGGCGTTGGGGGCGAACTCGCAACTGCGGCACGAATGGTACTGGTGCAGCATGCTAAGAGAATCCATGACGCGGATGCTGGTCAGACCGCTCCAGTACTGATATCGGCCGGTGACGCCAATGGGGTTAAGCGGTGGCGTGTCGTCGTCCGTAGCGAAGTTAAAGAGGGGTTGGGTGCCAGCGGGTGGCGCGTTCACCGCACCCCAGGGGATGATCAGTGAATCTGCGAGGCCGGTCTCGCCGTCCGCGCCATAAAATGCCAGCGCCATGCCCGGAGCGACACTGATGGCGTTGGGCAGGATCGCAGGGATTATGCAGTCAGAGAAGGACGAGTAGACATCATCGTCAGGCAGTTTTAGCACTAAGGTGTTGTTCGTGAGATCAGAGTGATAATTCGACCAGAGCACCGCGCCGTTGGGCGGCGGCGCAGGTGGGGTCGCGGAGGATAGGCATTGGTACGCCGAGACCTTGATGCTGATAAGTGCGCACAGGGTTCCTAGTAGGATCCCAATTCGGTAGTGGCGTTGCTCAGGCATGTCAGCTGACTCCGGTTGGTGTTCTGCCTAAGTAGAAACCGTGGCAACGCGCGAAAGGCCGGATTCACACCAGGCCTTGAATGCCTGAAAATCCAGCGAGCAACCAACGACACGTCCTGTGAAATATCCCATCCATTCCCCGCTTGCGCTTAATCCAACCCGGAGAGAGCCTTATGTCTCACCGACGCACATTATCCGCATCGGCCGTGAGAACGTCGATTCGGAAATCCAAAAAATCAATTCAAAGCGAATATGACGATTAACGCCTTTCCTCTTAAGTAAGAGAACTGCTGATTCTGGCTATCGCTACGGAGATTTTGAACCGGACCAAGCGAATGCTATAGATACC
The DNA here is from genome assembly GCF_000934725.1 of Methyloterricola oryzae. Classification (NCBI taxonomy): domain Bacteria; kingdom Pseudomonadati; phylum Pseudomonadota; class Gammaproteobacteria; order Methylococcales; family Methylococcaceae; genus Methyloterricola; species Methyloterricola oryzae. The sequence continues at coordinate 553,924 of NZ_JYNS01000002.1, read as the reverse complement.
GAATTCTCCAGAAGGAAAAAGGCCTGTCAACCATGAAATAATTAAGGGAATAATTTCCCTAGGCAGGTAACGTTGCAAGCTTTTCTGGGTTCACCCACCAGTGGTTCCGGCAACCTGCGAATTGCCGGCCATTCCTGATGCAGAGCGGGCCCGTGATGATGATTCTGGACCATATTGATGGGTTATGCGGCACGGTAAGTATTTAGCCGGATTCTAATATTGTGGCGAGATGATTTACTAGGAGTACGAACAGTGTTGCAAAATAGTGTGGCTTGTATCGTCGGCGGCGATATTATTGATCTGGTTTAGGCATTGCGTTTTGCGTATTCGTGAGGCAGTGCAGGGCGTTGACTTTGATCTGTAATGAATACTCTGATGTGAATTGACCCTATCATTTAGTTCGGTGGCTATTTCGACGCTGCCACTAAGTATCGGGTCAAATAATTTCAAAATTACCTGACTTTTGCCATGTCTCTTGCCTGGTGTTTCGCTCCGAGTTTCCAATCGCATGATGCAAAGAATCGTAGGAGGCCCGAGCTTTATGCAGCGGGCCAGTGAGTTTGTCAGTCCGTGTGCCGGCTACCGCACTTTAAGGAACGCTTGCGGAGGCTAACCAGTCTGCCCTCAATCGCGAAATTTCCCTGTATTCGGAGGATTTTATGGATACAAAAAGTTCATTTGCCGTTGCAAGACGACTGCTTGCGCTCTTCTTTGGGTTTTGTGCGGCCTCGGCTTTTGCTGGTCAAGACCACTCAGGCAAGAGGGCCGAGCGGAGTCACTGGCATGCCGATCCGCCCGCGCTCTACACGCTGGACAGATCCGCTTCGGGGGTGATTCAGACCGTCAACAACATTCTCAACATGACGGTGGTGTCGCGGGACAGCAGCGACCTGAAGGCGGAATACCGGGCGGGGTTCATCCAGGGCAAGCTGCAGGGCGGGACGATCCTGTCCGCCCGGGACAATACCTGGGATGTAGCCTACCTCACCGATCCCTCCCACAACTTTCCCAAGCAGCACAGCCCGACCCAGGGGCCCAGCCCGTCCGAGCTGAGCAATGCCGCCGGGGTACTGAACGCCAACTACGCGGCATTCCTGCAATACCTGAAAAGTCCTGGCACCGAGGCGCTCACGGCCCACCGGTTCAAAAGGTTGCTGTTCCGCATGCTGGGCATCTATCACGGCGCAGTGCGTGGCCAGCCGGCGGCGCTGGATTTCTCGGGAAACTGGCTGCCGGATGGCAGTTATTTCCAGCCGGCGGAACTTACTCTGGGTTATGAGACGCCGGATCTCAGCTTTATGGATGTCTATTTCCTGAATGCCAGCAACGACCTGATGGACGTCCTCTCGTTTTCGCCCGAGGCGGCGCCGGGCGGGGTGCGTTCCGGCGATCACCCGGACAAGTGCTCGGCCTTCCTGAAGCGAAGCGGTAACGAGGTGATCCTGACACACAATTCCTGGATAGGCTTTCTCTCCCAGACCATGACCCAGACCCTGGCCGTGAATGGCGACATCACCACCATGAACGCCATCGGCCCCGGGCAGATCGGCTCCGCCACGGATTTCGGCTACAACAACAAGGGGTTGATGTTCAACGAGACCACGCTCCGCATGTCCCGCAGCCAGGTGAAGCCGTTGGGAATCTGGACCTTCTGGCGGGCGGCCCTGGGCGAGCAGTTTGCCGGGTCCATCGACGAATTCTTCGACGCCATTTCCCTGGATGACAGCGGCTCCTATTTGAACGGCTACATGCTGGTGGATGCCAACAGCAACGAGACCGGGCTGGTGGAGATGTCGTACCGCTGCTTCGTGTTCTACCGCTCCAATGGCGGCCCCTATGCCGTGAGCAGCAAGAGCATGGACGGGCAGCTCTGCTCCACCCAATACGACAGCGAGATGGTGACGCACGAATACCTGATGGGCATCAACTACCCGGCCTCGCTGCAGGTCCGCAGCGACCTGCAGTCCACCGACAATCGCCCGGCCCGCAAACAGCAGTTCAAGCAATTGTTGCCAGGGGTGCACACGGTGGAGGACGCCCGTCGCGTCATCACTTACACCGACCCGAATAACCCGCTTTCGATCTTCGGGCGCTGGGACCTGGGATATGGTCAGACAGACTATCCCAAGCAGGTTCCGGACGGGGCTGCCGATGCCAAGGCGGCTTCGACGGCGATGGTCCGTCCTTTCATGGACCTGTCAGGCATTCTCGACCTGCGTTCGCCCGCTAGGGGCTTTTGGATGCTCTACGGCACGGCTCACGTCAACGGCGAGCCTTTCATCTGGAGCCGCTCATCCTGGAGTTGGCAGAAACTGCGTGACGTGCCCGACCGGCTGGACGGGCGCTTCACCCTGATGTCGCTGTTTCTGAGGTAAGAGGCTGGGACAGGAGATATCTCGCCTGGCTTTATGAGCCCCGTCGACCGGGACGCACGCCGCCGATGGGGCCTTTGGTCAGATGCTGTAAGCAGGCTCCCAGCGCGCCGCCAGAACCTTGCCGCGTATTTCCTCCGGGCTGCTTGCCGGGGCGACGCCCTCTTTTTGCGCCTGCGCGGCGACAGCCATGGCTACTTCGACAGCGAGGCCGCGAATCTCGCGTACCGGAGTCAGAAGGCCTTGCGCGGGGTCCTTCAGCGCCGGCGAGTGTTCGCCCACCGTGCGCGCCGCCGCCAGCATCATGCCGTCGGTGACGCGGCGCGCCCCGGAGGCGACGATGCCCAGGCCCACCGCGGGAAAGATCAGCACGTTGTTGCATTGGCTGATGCTGATGGTTTTGCCCTCGTGAGCCACGGGGTCGAAGGGAGATCCGGTGGCCACCATGGCGCGGCCCTCGGTCCAGCGCAGCAGATCGGCGGGTTTGGCCTCGGCGCGGTCGGTGGGATTGGACAAGGGAAAGATGATGGGCCGCTCGACACCCTGGGCCATCTGCCGGACGATGCCCTCGTTGAAAGCGCCGGTCACAGTGGACAGGCCGATGAGGATGTTGGGCCGCACCTGCTTGACCACTTCGTCCAGGCGGTAGACGCCATCGGATGAGGTGGCCCAGCCGTTGCAGCGCTCCAGGGATTGCGCGTAAACCGCCTGATCGGGAGTGAGTTCCTTGCGTTGGGTGTGCAATAACCCGTCCTTGTCCACCAGCCAGAAGCGGGCGCGCGCCTCGTCCTCGGAAAGTCCCTCGGCCACCATGGCTGCGCGCAGGTAATCGGCGACGCCGATGCCCGCCGACCCGGCCCCCAGGAATACGATGCGCTGGTCGCGCAGTTGGCCGCCGGCCGCCTTGACCGCGCCCATGGCGGCGCCCAGGGCGACAGCGGCGGTGCCCTGGATGTCGTCATTGAAGGTCAGCAGGCGGTCGCGGTATCGCTCCAGAATAGGGCGAGCATGCGGGGTGGCGAAGTCCTCCCATTGCAGGCAGGCGCCGGGCAGTTCGGCTTCCACCGCCTGGACGAACTGCTCGATGAATTCGTGATAGGCCTGGCCGGTGATGCGCTCATGGCGCCAGCCCAGGTATTCCGGGTCGTCGAGACATTCCTGGTTGTTGGTGCCCACGTCCAGCACGATGGGCAGGGTGCGTTCCGGATGGATGCCGGCCACCAGGGAATACAGGGTGAGCTTGCCGATGGGGATGCCCAGGCCGCCGGCGCCCTGATCGCCGATGCCGAGGATGCGTTCGCCGTCGGTCACCACGATCACGTCCACATCGCGGTTGGGGCGATTGCGCAGCAACTCGCCCATCCTGTCACGCAGGGGATAGGAGAGGAACAGGCCGCGCGGGCGACGGTAGATATGGCTGAAGCGCGAGCAGCCGTGGGCGACCACCGGGGTGTAGACGATGGGCATCATCTCCTCGATGTGCTCCTGCAGCAACCGGTAGAACAGGACTTCGTTGGTGTCCTGGAGGGCCCTGAGATAGATGTGCCGCTCCGGATCGCTGGTCTTCAGCTGGTAGGCCTCGTAAGCCCGCAGCACCTGTTCCTCCAGGGTTTCCACGTGGGGGGGCAGCAGGCCGTGCAGCCCAAAGCGGTCGCGTTCCGCCTCGCTGAACGCGGTGCCTTTGTTGTAGGCCGGATGGTGGAGCAGGGCCATGCCCTGCAGCGTTCCTGCCTCAGCAAAACCCGTGGTGCCGTTTGTCATGGTTTGCGGTCCTCCTTAGACCTGGTGGAGCGGTGATGGAAAGCCGGTGCGCGTCCTCAGTTCTCCGCCGCATGGATGTCCTCGCTCTGGTCCTTGCCCAGGTCCGCCGCGAGGAAGTCGCCGCATTCCGGCACCTCCATGTGGAATTTGGAGGTGACGTCGATGTCGATGCGGGCGTCCTGCATGCTGAAGTCCAGCACGTGCCCGCCTGAGGCCAGGTCCGCCGCGAGGAAGTGCACGTGGTAGCCGGCCACATTCAGCCCTTGGGCGTAGTCGGGAAAGCGGAAGCCCACAAGGGTACCTTCCACGTCCTCGAAGGTGAATTCCGGTTGATGCTTTGCCACTTCCACCAGGGGCGGGTAGGGCTTGTTCTGTCTGGGCACCGTGCGCACGCGGATGTGGTCGAAGCGCGCCTTGACCTTGATGGCGTAGAAGATGTTGCGGCTGGGAACGGCCTTGTCAACGCTCTGCTGGAACTGCTTCCAGCCCACCTGCTCCTCCCACAGTACCTTCACCGTCGGGTCGAAGAACATCACCACGGCGAAAGGCGTCTTGGCGGCGGGGTCCACCGGGTAGGCCTTGCCGTCGCTCTTCATCTGGAAGAAGCGGCCGTCGTAGGCAATCATCTCGCCGTCCAGAGCATTGAAAGTGCCCAGGCCGAAATCCCCGAGCCTGGCCAGTTCCGCATAGGTGATCTCGCCGTCGTAAACGCCCTCCATGAGCGCGCCGATGGTGGAGGCCTGGTGGATCGCCTGGTCCTCGCGGCCGGGTGGATGGAACAGGTCTCCCTGCTGCTGGTGAAGGCGGAAGGCCTGGATGAAGGCGTCGTCGATGGCCATGGCGGTCATTCCCTCAGTGCAGTGCGGCGGCTTCCACCGAATGGACCAGCTCACCATTGTCGCGGTAGTCGATGGGCACCTCGATCACCACCGGACCCTCGGCTGCCAGGGCCTGCTTCAGGGTCGGCACGATGGCGTCGGCCTGCTCGATGCGCAGGCCCACCGCCCCCATGGAGCGTGCCAGGCCCACGTAGTCGATGGGACCGAAGTGGCAACCGAAGCTACGCCCAAAGTCGCGTTCCTGCAGGGCGTGGATCAGGTTGTAGCCATCGTCGCGCCAGATGCAATGGACGATGGGCAGTTTCAGGCGCACGGCGGTTTCCAGTTCCATGCAGGTCATCATGAAGGAACCGTCGCCGGACACCGAGACCACCTTGCAGCCCGGCCGCGCGAGGGCCGCGCCGATGGCCCAAGGCAGGGAGACACCCATGGTCTGGTGACCCATGCTGAACAGCAGATGGCGCGGCTCGAAGCAGAAGAAGTGGCGGGCCATCCAGATCTCGTGGGCGCCCACGTCGCAGGTGACGGTGATGTCGTCCGCCAGGGTCTGACGGAGATCGTGGATGAAGCGCAAGGGATGCACCGGACTGCCCGACAGCTCCGCGCCCAGGGCCTCCTCGGCGGCGAGCCAGTCGCGTGCCGCCTTGACCTCCGGCCTGGGCGCCAGGGGCGTTGGACCGATGAGATCGGCCAGGGCATCGAGGCTCCCGCCGATTGCGCCGGTCAGTTCCACATCCGGCCGATAGCTGCGTTCCACGCCGGCGGGAATCTCATCCAGGTGCACCAGGTGCACGCTGCCGTCGCCGCGCCAGGCCGAAGGATCATATTCGATGCTGTCGTAGCCGACCGCCAGCACCACGTCGGCCTTCTGCAGCACCTCGTCCGCCGGCTGGTTGCGCACGTAGCCGACACGGCCGATGAAGCAGGGCAGGTGCTTGCGCGACAAGGTGCCGGCCGATTCGAAGGTCATCGCCGTGGGCCAGGGATGGCGGTCGAGGAAGCGGCGCACCGCCGGGGCGATGGCGGCTTGTCCCGCCCGCACACCCAGCAGCAATGCGGGCGCTGCCGCGCGGGATAGGACGGCGGCGGCCTCTCGCAGCATGGCGGGCGCGGCCGCCCCCAACACGGGTGGCGGAACCCAGGGCGTGGGCAGCGGTCCCGGCAGGGTGGCGGTCGCCACATCCACGGGGATCGAAACATGCACGGCGCCCGAGCGGGGCAGCATGGCGATGCGGAAGGCGTTGGCCAGGATCTCCGGCAGGGTGGCGGGATCCTGCGCCTCCACGCTCCACTTGGTGATGGGCGCGTAGAGGGCCACGGAGTCCAGGTTCATGTGGCTCTGGCGGAATTGCATGCGCCGCGGCACATGCCCGGTGATGATGACCACCGGGTCGCGATCCTCGGTGGCGGTGGCGGTGCCGCAGACGGCGTTGATCAGACCGGGGCCCGAGGTGGTCAGCACCACGCCCGGCATGCCGGTGATGCGGCCCATGGCCTGGGCCATGAACACGGCGCCGGTCTCGTCGCGGCAGAGGATGTAGCGCGGGCCACGCCGGGCCAACACGTCCAGGATGGGCAGCGCCGCGCCCCCCGGCACCCCAAACACGTATTCGACGCCCAAGGCCTCCAGGGCATCCACCAGTATCTCGGCGCCGGTTACCGCCGTTGCATCCGTCATAGTGTCACCTGCTTTCCTGAAGGTGGGGCCGGTTCCGTGGTCCGCATCGAAAGCTGATTGTCCTTGCGGATGCGCGCGGCCTGCCGGCGGGCTTAGTAAAGCGCAGGAAGGCGAGACATGTCCAGCCTTGTTCGCGTCCCGCGTGCTGGGTCAAGGGCCACTAGTTGCGTTTGATGGCAGGCGGCTGCACCGGGGCGATGGAGCCGGCTGCCAGGATCTCTTCGCGCAGTCCCGACAGGGGAGGGTAGATGCGTTGCCGGTTGATGGTCTGCTTGGTCTTTTTCGCCGCCTCGCCCGAAGCGACCAGGCGACGCTCCCAGCCCTCGGTATAGACCGCACCCGCAGGCCCCAGGTCGACGACGGTGACATAGGGCGCCAGTTGCAGGGGCAGCATGGGCATTCCGAGCAGGTCGCAGACCGCGTTATGTCCCGCGTAGCGCCCGGTCTGGCGACTGTGCTGGCAGGACATGAGCGTGGTGTGGCCGTCGCCCGTGTCTGCCCAGCCCATGTCGCCTGGGGCAAAGCAATGGGGCAGACCCTGAACCCTGAGGTAGGCGTCGGTAGCTAGCCGTCCCAGGGCATCGGTAGGGAAGGCCAGGTGAGCGGTGAGCGGGCTGGCGCGCATGCCCGCGCACCAGACGACCGTGGCGGCGGGCAGGTCTTCCCCGGAATCCAGTCGCACGCCCGCTTCGGTAAAGGCGACGATCTCCCGACCGAGCAGGATTTCGACGCCCAGGCCAGCCAGCGCCTCTTCAATCACGGTGCGGGCGGCCTCGCCCATGCCGGAAAAAAGCCGAGGGCCGCGGTCGAGGAGGATGACGCGCACGGCGCTTTCGGCTCCGCAGGCCGCGGCGATCCCCTGCAGCCGCTGGGGTAGCTCCGCAGCCAGTTCCACGCCGGTTGCCCCCGATCCCACCACGATCGCAGTGAAGCGGCCCGGCGCATCCGCGCGAGTGGGAAGTTGGTGCAGGTGCTCGGTCAGACGCAAAGCGGCCGGGTAGGTGTCCACGTCGAATACCCGTGCCGCTAACTCCGGGTGCTCGGGTCGCGCCAGTTCGCTGCCCAACGCCAAAATCAGACGGTCGTAGGCAAGCTTGCTCGGTCCGCCCTGCTGGAGAACAGTGACCTGTTGCCGCGCCACGTCGATAGCGCTGATTTCGCCTTCGATGCGCCCCACGCCGATGGGGCCGAGCACGGCATCCAGTTCTACGCGCGCCTGGGAAAGGTCCGCTTCGTAGTTACGCACTCGGATGCTGTGGTACGCGTCGCGATTGACCAGGGTCAGTTCCAGCTCATCGGGGCCAAGGCCCAGTTCATCGCGCTTGCGGGCGGCCGCCATGGCGCTCGCCAGCCCCGCGAAGCCGCCGCCCAGGATCAGGATGCGTGACATGGCGAAACTGGTCGCGGTGTGTGCCGATCTCGAGTGGACGGCGTGTTGAGGCAGTGCATGGCTGTTTACAGTTTGGAAACGTCGAACTGCCTGAAGTTGCCCAGGCTTACCTGCGCATTGCTGGCTGTGCCATCCGGTGCCAGCAGGATGACCGAGATCGCCTGGTCGGCGCTGGGCCAGCCGATATTGAGGGTGGCATGTTGTGTGGCCCCCGGCTGCAGATATTGGCTGTCCACGTAATAGGCCAGATAGTCGTTGATCTGTATCTTGAGGATGCCCTGACCGCTTCCGGAGAATGTGTAATCGAAGGAAATACCCGACCAGTTGCTGTTCTTGCTGTAGGTGCCATCGAATTGGGCATCTTGGCCTGTTCCCAAGCCGAGCTGAATCGTGCTGACCGCAGGATTGTTCGGCAAGTCCGCATCATTGATGACCAAGCTGTCGAAGGTCACCGAGGGTGTCAGCGTGAAAGACGGTTGCTCCAGGCAGGCCTGAATTGCGGCACTGTAATCAAACCGGCTCCAGGACTGCTCCCAGGCCGGTGGCAGCGCCGATGGATCGCCGCCGAGCAATGGCGACCAGGCAAGGCCTCCGTTACTGGAACCGCTGCAGGGCTGGCTATTGGCTTGCGCGTACCAGGCCGGCGGATAGGCGTGCCAGTCACTCAGGTCGAATGAGGAATATGGATAGGCGTAGAGTTGGGTATCGATCAGGTCGCCCAAGGGCGAGCTGCCGTCGATCTGCATGGGCTGGTAGGCGATGCCGAAGGCGGAAAAGTAGTTGTCGATGAAGGTCCCGTTTCCGGGGGTCTTGGATATGGCTAACTGCGGGAAGAAGTGCCAGAGGTAGTTCGTCGCGCTCCCTTCATCGGACACCTCGGACTCGGGCGAGTCGAACACGGTCAATTGCTGAACGGAAGGGCCGCCTTGTTGCTTGAGTCCGACGGCAGCCAGCGTCGCCACCTTGCTGCCGTGACTGTGCCCGAGCAGATGAAGCTGCCCCGCGTATGCCTGCCCCAGGACGGTGTTCAGTGCCGACGCCAGGCGAGCGCCATTGACGTTGGTCAGGGCCTCGGAGAGATAAGCCTGCTCGGGGATGCTGTTGCTCAGGGTGGACGTGGTTGCCGAGTCGTCGAGCCAGCTGTAGGCCAGGACCACCGCATCCGGATCGGCCTGGACGATCTGCGCGGCCAGTCCGCCGGCGGGCGCGATGGGAATGCCGGCCTGCGAAATCGCCGTGAACATCCAGATCGACGCGGGGCCCGGGTCCGGACTGGGTGCCGGATAGCTCCCCCCGAATCCGGCGGTCTCCCACCACTTGAGTACATGCCCAGGCAAATACGCATCGACCCAATCGCGGTAGCCGGGGGCCCAGCCGTGGGTGATGACGTAGACGTGCTTGCCCGCCGCGATGTCCCCTGAGCTGACGGCCACATACTGGCCGTCCGCGTGCTCCGCATCGGCCGGAATGTAGCGGGCCAGGCGCTCGACCGGGTCGATCTCGTTGGTCACCTGCGCTGTCAAGGCAAAATTGGTTCCGCGCCCATGCTCCATGCTACCGGACAGCGAGTAGACGGTGCCGGGCAGGGCGTCGGATGAGTCCGGCCAAGCCAAGAGTTGTCCGTCGCGGCCGGCTCTCGCTTCGATTCGGGAAGCTACGCCCGTTTGCCGCGACAGCAGCAGGTCATCGAAGCCGTCGCCGTCCGCATCGGCGGCGGTGATGCCGTGGATGTCATGGGTCCCCGCCTCGGTTGGCTTGAAGTCGAGCAGGGGCGTCTGCGTCAAGCCGGAATGCACCTTGACGCGGCCCCGTCCGCCTTTGCCGGCGCCCAGTACCAGATCGACGGTGCCGTCGTGGTTCATGTCCCCGGTCGAGACGTAGACGCCGCCCCGGAAACTCCGCCCAAATGCCAGGTAATTCGCCAGTTCGCTTTGATCGTCCGCCGAGAAGACCTTGATTCTCGGAGTCCCGCCTATACCCGGCGCCGCAACGATGTCCGCCTTCAGCCGGCGCCTGAAATCCCCGCTGGTAACCCGGACACCGCCGCGAAAACCCGGATCGAAGGCCAGGAAATCCGCCAGCAGCGAACCGTCCTTGCCGCTGAATACGCGCACGCGCGGTGGGTCGCCGGCCCCGGCTCCGGCGATGATGTCGGCCGCGCCGTCGCCATTCACATCGCCGCTGGCGAGGTTGAAACCGCCTCGATAGCTCGAAGGAAATGCCGGGAAACGGCCGACTGCGCCGGCCATCGGCGCGCCGGTCGCGCCATCGAAGACTCTCACCAGTGGACGGCCGCCTTTGGCGGGCGCGGCGATGACATCGGGTGTTCCATCGCCATTGACGTCGCCCACGGCGACGGTTACTCCGCGCTTGAAAGCGGAGCCGAGTGAGCTGATCGAGAACTTCAGCCGTGCTGAGCGTACTTCCAGAATATGGACGACGGTTTTACCGCCCGACTTTCCGCCCACGGCAATCCAAGCCTCCGCCTGTGCGGCGGTTGCCTGGGCATGGAAGAAGGTGCCCGGCAAAAGCGCGAGGGCCAAACGAATGGCGAATGCGGAGGGAGGAAACTTCGTGCTCATGCGTACATCCTTATCACTGCAGGCTCTGGTGCGGAGGAGCGAGTATAAACCTGAGGCACGGTTGCCATCACCGGTTTTCTGCCGCGCAGCAGGCCCTCTCACGAGTGGCACACGTCTGTAGCGCACTTATGGTAGGCTTTGCGTCACGCCTTTCCTCCGCAGGGAATCACCGGTGAGCAAGCGCGCTTCCCGTCAATCCGAGTCTTTCTCAAACCGACGCGGTTCTTTCCAATCTGCCGCCATGCCAGAGCTCCCTTCCGCGGCCCGGCTGACCGGCGCGTTGGCCTTCGCGGCCCTGGCCGGAGGCTGCGACCCGGTGGTCAATGTCTACGGTTCCTTCTTTCCCGCCTGGCTCATCTGCCTGTTGCTGGGTGTCGCGATAGCGGCTGGCCTGCGCCTGGTCTTCGCATTGACCGAGTTGGAAGAACACATGGCCCCGTTGCTCCTGGTCTACCCCAGCCTGGCGCTGCTGATGGCATGTCTGTCCTGGCTGCTGCTGTTTCGCAATTGAGGGGGCGCCGATGAATGCCTGGCCCGACAGACGCTGGATTGGCCGTTTGCTGAGCCTCGCCATCGTGGCCGCCGCCCTGGCAGTGGGCTTTTACGTAACCTGGATCGGATATCGCGAGCCGCGCACCGATGACGCCATGGTGCGGGCCAATTTGGTGGGAATTGCGCCCCATGTGAGCGGGCCGCTGCTGGAACTGAAGGTGGTGGATAATCAGCGCGTTCGCGAGGGCGATCTGCTCTTCGTGGTGGACCCGCGTCCCTTTCAGCTGGAACTGGAGCGGGCGCAAGCGGCACGGCAGTTGGCGGCCAGCGAGGTGGAGGCGATCAACGCGGCGATTGCGTCCGCGCGCGCCGAAGTGCACAGGACGGAAGTCGAGGCAGGTTTCGCGGGCGGCCATGCGCGCCGGTTGAGCAATCTGCTGGCGGGCCAGTTCGTGACCAGGGACAAGTACGAGGAGGCGCTGACCCACCAGCGTTCCAGCGCCGCCGCACACCAAAAGGCCAAGGACGAACTGACGCGGCAGGAACGCCTGCTGGCCGAAGCCAATGACGTCAACGCGCGGTTGCAACTGGCGGACAACGCGGTGCGCCAGGCGCAGCTGAATCTGGACTACTGCCACGTGCGCGCGCCCTTCGACGGTCTGGTCAACAACCTGAATTTCTCCGTGGGTGAATACGCCCGCGCCGGCCAGCCGGTCTTCACCCTGGTGGACGCGCGCGACTGGTATGTCATGGCCAACTTCCAGGAGACCTACCTGGAATCCATTCGCCCGGGGATGCAAGCGGAGGTCTCGCTGCTCAGCTACCCCAAGCGGCGCTTTCGCGGCACAGTGGAAGGCGTGGGCTGGGCGATCTACGAGGGCGACGGGGCCATGGTGCAGGGCCTGCCCCGGGTGCAGCCCACCCTCAACTGGGTGCGCCTGGCCCAGCGCATCCCGGTGCGGGTCCGGCTGGATGCGGTGGACGCGGAACACCCGTTCCGCATGGGCATGAGCGCGGTGGTGACCATCACGGCCGGCGCCAAGCCGGATTCGCCCTGAGATCGGATATGGAGCTCAACGCTGCCCGGCCGGCGGACCTGAGTTGGGAGCGCTGGCTGGGCCGTTTTCTGCGCCTGCAACTCGGGCCCACCTCGCTCCGCAGGCGGCAGGCCGCGCGCATGGCGCTGTTGAGCGTGGCTTCCGTGCTGCTCATCTTCACCCTGAAGATTCCGGAAGGGGAATTTCTGCTGGTGACCCTATTCGTGGTCATGCAGGGAGCCAGCCCCGAGGCCGCCTGGCGCAAGGCCTGGGAGCGCTTGCTGGGAACCCTGGCGGGCGGCCTGGCCGCGCTGGTCGTCATCGTCATGGTGCCGGACCAGCCCTGGTTGCTGCTGCCATTGCAAGCCGCGGTGGTCTTGGCCGGCATGTTCTGCTATCAGGCCACCCGCATCCCCTATGTCTTCATGATCGGCGTGATGACCTTCCTGATGATCGTGCCCGGTTATGTGGTCGATCCTGCCCTGGGCATCGAAAAGGACCTGTGGCGCATCGGGTTGGTGGCGCTGGGCTGTCTGCTGGGCGGAGCGGGGCAGGCCTGTTTGTGGCCTCGGCAGCAGGAACAAGACCTGCGGCGCGATCTGGTGGATCTGCTGCGCATGGCGGAGTGGGCGCTCCAGCAGTATGCCAGCGCCAGGAAGGCGTCGCACTGGCGCCATGCCAGCGAACGGCTGGAACTCGCGCTGGAAGGTTTGAGCGCCCTGGAGTCCGACCCGGATGAGGCTGGATCGGGGCGAGGCGTGGTCGAGGCGGTGGAATTGCTGGGCATGGCGGTGCTGCGGCTGGGCCACTGGATCGAATACCGGGCGGAACCGCTTTCTCCGGCCGAGCTTGATGGCTTGGCCGCGCTGTTGCGGACGAGCGAGCAAACCCGCGCCAGCCTCGCCGGCCGTGCCCGGCCCGCACAGGAACACGACCCGGAGGCTCAGTTAGCTCCTGAAATCCCTTCGCCCGAGTTCCGCAGGGAGCTGGGAGAGATCAAGCGCGCCTTGCACGTCATCAGAGAAGAAGCGAGTCGACCGCGATCGAAACTTGCTGGTCGGATCCCGAAAAGCTCGGGTCCGCGTCAGCCCATCTTTGTTGCCAAGGGTGCGCTGGTCAAGCGAGATGCCGTCCGGTTCGGCTTGCGGGTCGCCCTCGCCATTTCCCTGTGCACGGTGATCGCGGAGGCCCTGCTATTGCCCGGCGCCTGGACCAGCGTGCTCAGCGCGGCGACGGTTGCCACGGGCAGTGCCGGCGCCAGTGTCAACAAGTCGCTGCTGCGCGCGCTCGGCGCCTTGCTCGGCGGACTGGGCGCATTCGCCGCCATTGCCCTGTTCGTCCCCAATGCCGAGAGCGTGGCGCCCTTCCTGTTCGCGTGCGGCCTGCTGTACTACCTGGGAGCCTGGATACAGGCGGGCGGCAGCCGGATCGCTTACGTGGGCATGCAATTCTGCATCGCCCTCAGCCTGGTGCTGGTCAACAGCGTCGCGCCCAGCACCGATATCGAGCCGGCGACGGCGCGTCTGTTGGGAGTCCTGATCGGCGTCGCGGTGATGGATCTGTTCGAATGGAACCTGTGGCCGGCAAAGGCCTACCCCGTGTGGCGCAACCAGCTGGCCGCAGGCCTCCGTGTCCTGGCGCAGGCGCATCGGCACGCGGCGGCAGGTAAGCCGTCCGAAAGCCTGGCGGCCCTGCGGCGGACGGTCCCGGCTGTGGATGCCCTGTTTGGCCTGCGTGACCATGTGCTGCTGGAGAAGGCGCTGCTGCCCGCGGCCTTGGCCGATGCCCGCGCGCAACGGGTGGCCGGGAGCAGCCGCCTGTACCGGAGGCTGCGCATGCTCACGCGGCTCCTCAGCCTGCGGCGCATGAGCCTGGAACCGGCCGCCTGGCCGGACTCAGTCAGGCAGCACGTCAACCGGGCGGATCAGTTGCTGGCGGAGACGCTGGAAGGGCTGGCGGAACGGGTGGCTGGGCAAGCAAGCGCGAGTGCCGCTGTCGGTGCGCCAGGACTGGGCGAGGGGTTCGACACGGTGGAATTCAAGGCTGGATTGCGGCGTCTCGGTTCGACGGACCGGCAGGCGCTGGGGGAATTGACTTTGCTGCTGCGCGAACTGGTCCCGCTCCTGGAGGACTTGGCGCAACTGTGGCCAGCGCCTGATACGGCTATGCCGGCAGCGATGGCGACTTGTCCTGACGGCTCAGTTGCTTCCTGAGGCAAAAGCCAGGGCGGCGGATGCGGTCAGCAATTCGGCGCGACTGTCGATGCGGGTGGTTCGCGCCTGCGACAGATCGCGCTCGGCGGCCAGCAGTTCGACGATGTTATTGAGGCCGCTGCGATAGCCCTCCAGGGTGCCGGCATAGGCATCTTCGGCCGTTTGCACCAGCGCCTCCGCGTAGTTGATCTGCAGTTGAGCCGCCTTGACGTCCGCGTAGGCTTTCCACACCTCCCGCAGGGCTTTGAGCTGCTGGCTGTCCAGTTCGGCCTTTGCCTGCCCCGCCCGTGCTTCGGCTTCCCGCACGCCATGCTCGCGGGCATAACCGTCGAAAATATCCCAGGAGAAGGTGAGAAAGGCGTTGTAAATCGGCTCAGCGTAATCGTAGGAGCGGGCATTGACGGAGGGTCGGAAGCTGCCTCCGGTGCCGCCCACGGAGGCGGCCAGGCCGATGGTGGGGAGATAGGCGCTCTGGGCTTTCCGCACCTCGGCCTCGCGCGCCCGCAATTCAGCCAGCTTGGCGGCCAGGTCCGGACGCTGCTGCAGGGCGCTGTCCATGACCTGTTCCACCGCGTCCGGCAACTGCGGCGCTGGCTGCTCCGACCATTCAGCCAGCTTGAGCGGGGCCGCGGGCGAGACACCCAGGGCTTCCGCCAGCGCAGCTCGCTCGTCGGTGAGGTCGCGCCGCGCGGTTTGCAGATCGAAATTCGCGCGCGCCAGTTCCTGGCGGGCGAGGAGCAGGTCGGAGCGCGTCGCCAGTCCGTGGCTCAGGCGCACATCGGCCGCGGTAAGCACTGACTGGGCCGTCGTCACCGTGGCCTGGGCCGACTGGAGTCGGGCCTGCAGGGCCGCGGTCCGATAATAGTGGCGCTGCACCGCGTAGGCGATTTCCTGGTGCTTGCGATTGAACTGCCAGTTGAAGCGCAGCAGTTCCTGCATGGCGCTGTCCAGCTCCGCGTCGCGCCGCCCAAAGTCCATCAAGGTCCAGTTGAGCAGCAGGCGCGTGGTCAGCGAAGGGCCTTCGGTGTACACCGGTCCCAGGGCCGTGCGGCTCTCGATGCGGGAATAGCCGCCAAAACCCGCCAGGGCCAGGGACGGAAGGAATCGTGCCCCGGCGATGCCCGCCCGGCTGGCGGCCGCCTTGGCTTCCTCCCAGGCCTGCCGTGTCTGCGGATTGGTTTCCTGAGCCAGATCGATCAGGGCTGCCAGATCGTAGGTTTTCTGTGCATCGGGGGCGGCGGGCAGGGAGGGTGCGGTTGCCGTTTCCCCCCAGCTCATCGGCGCTCGCGGTGGATGCCAGGGCCGGGAATGGCTGGCAGGCATGTATTCCTGCGGATCGGGTGGCAGGCTGGGGAGTCCTGGCCCGGCGCAGCCGCCGAGCAGACACAGGTGCAGCAGTATCAGGCCGGCAAGGCGAGACCGGTGAGCCTTTGCTCGATTGCCTGGGCCTGCGGCGAAATGGAATGAATGGGTTTTGGCGAAACCGAAGAACATGGGCCGGCGCAGTGCATCCTGGACTGATCGATCCTGCCAGACGCTGTGAAGGATCCGTTGCGCGATACCTTAGCGCATTGCTGGCCTGGCGCAAACCCGTGTTCACAGGTCCGGTGGGCACACGTCGAAGTAAAAATTGGGAGCTGTCGACCTTTGTCCTCAGCCATCGACCGCACGGCTTACTGTGATTTCTCGCTCCGACGGCGGTGCTTGCTGCGGCTTGACGTCTTTCAGCCATAATAGAGGACTCCTAACGCCCTTCCCAGAAGTCAAGAGCACCCGTTCTGTCGGGTGGAAGCCGTCGCGGGCGTTCTCCGCGCCGACAATTCAGTTGACCACTTGCACGCAGCCGGGCATGGGGGAACATGGGACAACAACAAGAGCATCCAGAGGAATATGTATGAAGAGGTCAGCAATACCAACGCTTGGAATGTCATCCGTCGCCTTCATGCTTCTGGCGTCATTGGGCGCACCGGCCTCCATGGCCATGGAAGCTCCATCGGCGGATCTGTCGATGCATGCTGGTCACAGCGCCGGCCATGCTGCGCGACCCGCCGCCGCACCGCCGGCGATTTCGGCGAGCGAGTCGGGGGACTTCGTCCGCGATAAGCCGTTGAACGAGCCTCCTAAAATCAAGAGTCGCAACGGCAAACTGGCTGTCACCCTGACCGCGCGGCGCGCGCGGGTGCGCATCAGCGGCAAACTGGTCAACGCCCGGGTGTATTCGGCATCCGCCAATGGCAAGGTCTATCCGGCCGCCTACATGCCGCCGGTGCTGGAAGTGCAGCCCGGCGACAATCTGCGGGTGACCCTGGTCAACAAACTGGGCGAGCCCACCAATCTGCACACCCACGGATTCTTCATCTCCCCGGCGGGTAATCAGGACAATATTTTCGTGGACCTGCCGGGCGGCAAGACCTTCATGTACAACTACTTCATCCCGCAGGATATTGCACCGGGCCTGTACTGGTACCACCCCCATTACCACACCCTGGTGGAGGAGCAGGTGTTCGGCGGGTTGGCGGGCCTGCTCTATGTGCGCGGCCTGGAGAAGCTGCTGCCCGCCAGCCTGCAGGGCATCACCGAGCGATTCATGGGGCTCAAGGACTTTCAGTTGAATGACGGGAACAGCATCCCCGCCAACAATATCGACTCCTCAGCGCCCACCAACCGCACCATCAATGGACGCATCCGGCCGGTCATCAGTCTGCAGGCCGGGGAGACTCAACTCTGGCATTTGGGCAACATCGGCGCCGACATCTGGTATGACCTGGAACTCGCGGGCTTGACGTTAACCGTGATCGCCGAGGACGCCAATCCTTTGGACAAGCCCCTGACCACGGACCATCTGCTGATGGCGCCGGCCAAGCGCTATGACGTGCTGGTGCAGGCGCAAAAGCCGGGCAATTACCAGTTGATCACCCGCGCCATGACCACGGGGCCGGACGGGGACGATTACCCGGAAGTGCTCATGGCGAAGGTGAAGGTGACGGGAACGGAGAAGGCGCCGGTGGCGCTGCCTGCGACCATCCAGGCCCTGGATGATCTCTCAGGTGCGACGATTGCGCGTCAGCGTATCTTCGACCTCACCGAAAACAACGACATCGGGCAGTTCTTCATCAACCAGCGCATGTTCGATCCCAACCAGGTAGACGCCACGCCGGTGATCGGCACGGTGGAGGAATGGATATTCCGGAACAATACCCATGAACTGCACCCCATCCACCTGCACGTCAACGACGCGCAGATCGTCAGCATCAACGGCGTGACCCAGCAGGCGCGTTCCTGGGTGGACACCATTCCGATCCCCTATATCTACAAGGACGGCAATGGCAACGACGTTCCCGGGGAGGTGGTGATGCGCTTCCGCTTCCGGAACTTCATGGGACCTTACGTCTTTCACTGCCACATCCTCGGCCACGAAGATAACGGCATGATGTCCATCATCAACGTGACCAGCCCGGGCTCGGAATAGGTCCGGATCGAAGACTTGAACCCGTCCAGCGCCACCAGCTAGAACCCAGGTTCTCTGGCGGCGCTGGATCGGCGATTTTTCACAGAATTCTCGCGAAATCTTGCCGCGATCGCTTCGCCCTCGCCTGATAGCCTTCCCTCACGCGCGTTCCCGCCTGCGAAGCATGGCGCCGGAATGGGCGCAATCCAGTGTCCACATCGTTCATGTCCGCTGTTTTACTCAGCAAGGAGAAGCAGATGATCCGGGATAAGCACAAGTTATTTCCGCTGGCAGTCAACTACCACAACATTCGCGCCGAACTGAAAACCGGGGACGTGGCGATCTTCGGCGGCAAGTACCGCCTGTCGAAAATCATCGGCTTCGTGACTGGTTCACCGGTTTCCCATGTGGCGACGATCATTCGGGAAGGCGACCGCATCAGCTTTGTGGAGGCCTCGGAAGGCGATATGTATCCGGAACGGGAGGGCGTGATCGTCAGCCATTTCTCCAACTCGATTCCGTTCTACAAGGGCAATATATGGGTCGCACGTCTGGATGAGGATGTCAGGCAGCGGGCCGACATCGAGCGTCTGAAAGCCAGCGTGCTGGAGCAGGTAGGCAAGCCCTATGACTACGCCGACATGCCCAAAGCGGGCCTGGATCTGCTGGACCGGATCGGTATCACCCGGTCTCAGGAGAACGGGACCAAGCTGTTCTGTTCCGAGTTGGTGGGCGTGGGGCTCAAAAGCGCGGGAATTTTGCCCGAGAGCGTCAATGTCAGTGAACTGTCGCCGGCGGATATCATCAAGTACAGGATTTTCAATCCGACCTACTACCAGATCAAGGCGTACAGCTACAAAGCGGTGAAACTGCCCGGATTCAACACCATTCACCCGCAGGGGCAAGCGCGGGCTGCCGCCTGAGGGGCGTCAGGCGCGCCTTATTCAGCCCCGACGGATCTGCAAGGCAAGCCGCCAAGGCGGCGATTGACGATGTGTCCGGGGCCCGATCATTTGACGCTGCTCTCATAGGCGTCTCGGTCACGCTCGTACAAGGCCTTCAAGGCATCACAGGTGGCTGTTCCCGGCCCTTCGTTGCGGATGCAGTTGTTGTACTCGCGCCGGGCGGATTCGTAACGGATCCCGGCTTCCTCGCTATCCGGGCCGCCTGTTACGGTCGGCTCGCTTGTCGCACATCCAGTCAACACGGCGATGGCCATGATCGCCAGCCAGGCGAAAGCAGTCTGTCCGGAGGGGTTTGGGGAAGAACGGTGCAATGGTTTCATGGAGGAAGCGGATGGTCTTGGGGTGGCGGAGCTACAGCAGGATCGTAATTGAAGGCTGGACTGGAGGCAATCCAAGCATTCGCCTTGTGCCGATTCGGCCATTCTGAAGTTACTCGATTACCGGGCCGGGAGATAGGCCGGAACCTCGTGCGGCGCCAGAGAGCGTTTAAGTCGAGTAAAATGACGTGGCGATACTTCCCGCCGGGGCACCTGAGGCTTGCCTGCGGCATACGATTGAAATTGCTGAATAGCATGGAACGTTGAAATGATAAAGAAGGCTTTATACTCGGCTCTTGCTGCCTGTCTGTGCTGTGCGACTTCCGCCTGGGCTGAAAGCGACATGCAGATGCAGGAAAAGGCGCTGAAGGCGCGCGAGATGAATCAGCAGGGCGGCATGGATCACTCCGCGCATGCCAATGCGGATGATGCGAGCGGCGGATTCCGCGGTGTCTTCTACGGCTACCTGCCATGCCAGGAGGAGAATTGCAAGGGTCTGAAAATGACCTTGTCGCTGAACCAGAAAAACAACTATTTGCTGGTGATCCAACCGGCCAAACCGCAAAACCGGGAGTCCTTCGAGAAGGGCAAGTACGTTTGGGACGAGGGCAAAGGCACGCTTCTGCTCACTCCGAACAAGGACGCGCCGCTGCGCCGACTTTCCATCAAGGATGCGGGTACCTTGCTCTATCTCAGCGGCGATGGCGCGGCATTGCCGGGCGATCCGGACGATTACCTGTTGAAGCGCAGCGACCAGGCGGGCAACCGGGAAATGCACATACATTGACGCGCCCCGGACAAAACCGGGGAGCGCCGGCAGGCCAGCTTACGGTGCGTCGGCCTGATGCGTCTCGATGATGCTCTGGTATGTTCCGTCTTTTTGGATTGAGCGCAGCGCCTCGTTGAAATCCTTGATGATGCGGGCATGTTTGGGATTGGACTTACTGGCCGCGACGTACAGCTTGCTCAGGCCGACGGACTTGGGCAGGATTTCCAACTGCGTTGATTCGTTGGGCAGGAATTTCAGGAAGAGGTAATTCAACGCATTCAGGTCGCCGATCACCAGGTCGTAATCGCCCTTGATCAGGCCGCCCAGGGCCGGCAGCAGGTCCGCATTGTCGATCTTGATGATGTTGGACGCGGCGGCGAACTCCTTGGGATAGGCGTAGTCCTTGACGACCCCCACCATCAGCCCGGAAAGATCGGACATCTTGCGAAACTTGATGTCGCTGTTCTTGCGCTTGACAAGCCGTATGTCATTCACCAAATACGGCTCGCTGTAATCCAGGTCCTTGGCGCGGTCCGAACTGTACCAGATGTTGGCGATGAGATCGTACACGCCGATCTTGCCCCCCTCCAGGGCCCGCGGCCAGGGCTGGTAATCGATGCTGTAGTCATAGCGGGCGCGGGTCAGTGCGGTGGTCACCAGATCGATGGCAAGGCCGTGGCCCTTGGCCGCCTTGTCCACGTAAGGAGGCCAATATTCAGCCACTATGCGGAGGTTTTCGGCATGTGGGCTCGCCGCGGCCAGGGTCAGGCTAATCCACAGAATCAGTTGGGTCCAGGCGTGTCGCATCGTATTCCTTTCAGATTTGCTCGGGGTGGGACGGGGCCTGCCTTGCGGGAGGGCTTAAAGCCTGGCTTCCAGAACCAGATTCGTCGGCGTGGATGTGGCCAGGCGGACCTGCGTGAAACCACCGGCGGTGAGAACCTCGCCGAGCTTTTTCGGTCCCGCCTGCGCGCCCAGGCCTAGCCCCACTTCCTGGGACTTGGAGGCCGGCACGCAGACCATCGTGGAAAATGAATAATAGATCTGACCCAGGGGATGCAGGTTTTCCTCCAGCCGATCACCGGCAAAGGGTTCCACCAGCATGAACGTGCCGTCCTCGGCGAGGGTGCTGGCGATGTGTCCCGCGGCGCCGACGGGATCGCCCATGTCGTGCAGGGCGTCGAACATGGTCACCAGATCGTAGTGCTTCCCTGGGAATTGCTTGGCCGTGACCACCTCAAAGATGGTGTTGGCGCCGACCCCCGCGGCCCGCGCCCGTTCGCGCGCGTGTTCGATGGAGGGGCCGTGGAAGTCGAAGCCGTGGAAGGTCGAGTTGGGAAAGGCCTGGGCCATGAGAATGGTGGACGAGCCATGGCCGCAGCCCACATCGGCGACCTTGGCGCCCGCCTGGAGTTTCTCGCGCACGCCGTTCAGGGCCGGAATCCAGGACTCGATCAGGTTCATGGCGTACATGGGCCGGAAAAAGCGCTCCGTGCCGCAGAACAGACAGGGGCTGTGATCGCTCCAGGGCAGGCCCTTGCCGCTGCGGAAGACTTCCGTCACCTTGTCCTCGTCGAAATAGACCGACATCACCGCCTGGAAAAACCCCTGCATGCAGGCTGGGTGCCCTTCGGCGGCGAACACCACGGCCTGCTCCGGCGTCATCCAGAACTTGCCGACAGCGGCATCGTAATTCACATAACCCGCGGCTGTATTGGCGGACAGCCATTCCCTAAGGTAGCGCTCGTCCATCCCGGTGCTCTCGGCCAGTTCCGCGCTGGTCGCGGGGCTGATCTCGCGCAAGGCGCTGTAAAGATCGAGCTTGTCCCCGAGATAGGCCAACAGCAGGCCCAGTGAGCCAGCCACGTCACCGATGACTTTTCCTTGGAGTTGTTCAAGTTTTTCCTGATCGAGTGCGTGTGTGGGCATGCTCATGGTCGGGCTCCTTGTGATCGGGGCGCGGGCTTTCAACGGAGGCGCGCGCGGCGGAATAATTTATCACAGTGGGCCATTGCTTTTGCCGGGCGCTGCAGGGCACAGCGGGCTTTTGACGGACGAGACCGCATAAGAACGAAACACCGGCGACGCTAAACGCTTGCGATCGCGCCAGGCAGGAGAAGGCGAACCCGGCGACAAGGCTTGTGCCTGGCCTCTTTTCCTTCATGCCAGGGTTCTATTCTTTCCCACGCTTCTCCAGGAAGCCGATGTTCCGCGCGATGGCCTCGACCCAGCATGGGCTCCCGCTGTCCTTGGTTTCCGACTTCGAGTAGGTAATGCGCGCACGCTGCCCCCGCAAACCCTCTGCCATGCTTTGCAAGGCGCTCAAGCGCAGACCGGACAGCCACGGCGCGAAGTAAAAGTCGCCTTTGTCGGTACTCAGCCGGGTCTGGTCGTGGCCCTGGATGCTGGCCGATACCACAAATGTCGGAGCCCCGTTCTCGTTCTGACCCACTTCCGGGTCGCCCTGGCCCTGATACGGCCGCGCAGAAGCGGGTTTTTGCGGAGCGGGTGCGGGCGTTGAGTCCGGCGACGGGAGCAGGGCGGCGATGCGGCTGCGGTAGGCCTGTTCCAGGCAGGCAGTGTCCTGGCAACTATTCCTGGATTTCAGCCAGGTCCGCTGCTCGGACTTTATTTGCGCTGCATCAGGCGATCGCGTCAGTGCTTTGCGGTATTCCAGGCTGAGGTTCTCATCCAGGCGGGATAGGCCGGCATTGGCGCAGATCAGCCGGTCCAGGCGGGCTTTCGCCTGGCCGCAGTCGAAGCTGGCGGCGGCGGAATCACGGGCGAACCCCAACAGCGCGAGGATCGGAAAGCTTGCAAGGCAGAGCCTCTGTACGGTGATCTTCAAGTCGGAATGCAATGGCGAAGGAGATCGCAGAGTGTGGCACACGCAACAGGAGTCGGCACGGAACTCAGTGGCCGGCGTGCCGAGATAGGTCCCTATTGTAGACAGACCGAGGGGTCCTGGCATCATTCGGCAACAACAGCAAAGGCATGGCGGCCCTCATGCGCCCCTGTCGTCGGCCTTGGAAGCACGATCCGCTTGCCGGTACGACTTGACGCTGATGTGCAAGGTCTTGGTGGCCAGATGCATTTCCCCCAGGAAGCACAGCAGTCCGGCGATGAGGGTGCCCATGGCCAGCACGAACAGCACGACCACGAGGATCGATGTGTCCAGGGCCAGGACCGCGCCCGCGAACAAGACCCCCACGATCAGGGCGATGAGGATTGCGCTGGCTACGCTCAGGAACGTCGCCCAGTTGACCCGGCTGGCTCGGCGCGTGAGTGACTGGAGTTCCAATTCCGCGCCGTTGCGTGCCGATTCCGATAATTCGGGCAGTGCAGCTTCCAGCGCACGAGCCCGGTCGACGACCCGGCTCAGCCGATTGACGAAGACGTTCAGCATGGCGCCGATGCCGGACAGCAGAAACACCGGCGCGACCGCCAATTGAATGACATGGGCGACGTTGGAGACGATGGTCTCGCTCATCTGAAGCTGCATCGGGCGATTCTCGCAAGCGGAAGCGGAAGTGTATAGGCTGCCCGGGACGAGGCGGCTATTATCCCGGACCCCAAATTGGCCGGGTTAATGCCAGGCACGCATGCCCCGGCCGCGTCAGCCAAGGTCGGGCGCGTACCGACCTTGGCGTCGGCCCGAAATACCAGGAGGGTATTTTGGGGCCTAACTAATAGGGCGCGGCGCGTCAGTTTTCCGGGGAGTACGCAGGCCCCCGCCGCTTCCTTGGATTAGCCTCAGTCTGAGGCGCCTTGCCAAATTGCCCGAACCTCGGGCCGGAAGCATAATGCATGGGCCACGGCCACACTGACTAACCCTCCCTGCGACGATAGCTTAATGGAAACCCTCATGCAGCTCCACGCCGACATCGAAACCCGGGTCGCCGCGATTCAAGGCCAGTATACCGATTGGCCCTGCCGGCTAGGCTGCGATGGCTGCTGTAAAAATCTTGCCGCAATCCCCGAACTCAGCGCGCCCGAGTGGGGCTTACTGCGCGAGGGCCTGGCGGCCTTGCCGGCAGATGAGCTGAATGACCTGGCTGGGCAGCTCGACGCGCTGGCGCAGAACCCGGCCACCCCCATCCAGTGTCCCCTGCTTGACCGCAGCAATGGAGCTTGCCGCGTCTATGCCCACCGGCCTTTGGCCTGCCGCAGTTACGGGTTCTATTTGGAGCGAGGCGTCGGACTTTATTGCAAGGCGATCGAGACGCGCGTGGATTGCGGCGATTTCTCCGAGGTCATCTGGGGAAACCAGGAAGCCCTTGACCGGCGCAGCAGGGAATGGGGCGTGCGCCACACGCTCACGGAGTGGTTCAACGCCTGGCTGGCGGCCGGTTTTTTGGGCATCCCGCCGGATTCGTCGCCGATGACGTGACCCGGACCGGATTGCAGGCATATGACGGGAAAGACTTCACTTTCGGCGGCAATTCTCACGATCGGCACCGAGCTGACGCGCGGGGAGTTGATCAACAGTAACGCCGCCTGGCTGGCTGGTGAGCTCATAGCGCTGGGCTTCGAAGTGGCCGAGCACCTGACCGTGGATGATGATATCGGCCATATCGAAGAGGCCGTGCGGAGCCTGGCGGCGAGGAGCGACGTACTGGTTTCCACCGGGGGTCTTGGCCCCACCACCGATGACCTCACCACGGAGGCATTCGCGCGGGCCTTGGGTGTCGGGCTGGTGCTCGATCCAGGATCCTTGCGAAGCATCCAGGCCTTTTTCGCCTCGCGCGGCCGGAGCATGTCCCCGAGCAACGAGAAACAGGCCTTTTTCCCGGCGGGTGCCGAGGTGCTGGCCAATGCCATGGGCACCGCCCCGGGTTTCGCCGCGCGGATGGGGCGGTGCCGTATGTTCGTGATGCCGGGCGTGCCGCGCGAGATGCGCCACCTTTTCAGCGAGCAGGTTTCCCCGCGTATCGCGGGCCTGGCCCCGCGCAACGGTCATCAGGTGCACCTGCGCACATTCGGCATGCCGGAATCGGAGTTGGGGGAGCGGCTGTCGGGCGTCGAGCAGATGTTTCTCGGCGTGACCTTGGGGTACCGGGCACATTTTCCCGAAATTGAAGTCAAGGTACTGGCGCGCGCGGAAGACGAATTCGCCGCGGTAAGCCTCGCGCAGCGGGCCGCCGATGAAGTGCGCCAGCGTCTCGGGGACATCGTGTTCGGCGGGCGCGATGACAGCTTTATCGCCGTCACGACGCGACCTGTCGTGCTGAATCAACTCGGACTGGCGGTGGCGGACACGTGCACCGGCGGGCAGGTTGGAGCGCTCTTCGCTAGTGTGCCGGGAAATCCGCAGCAACTGCGGCTGCAGGTGACCGGTCCCGCCGACGGAGCTTTGGCAACCCTGCTTGGGC
This sequence comes from Methyloterricola oryzae, assembly GCF_000934725.1. NCBI lineage: Bacteria > Pseudomonadati > Pseudomonadota > Gammaproteobacteria > Methylococcales > Methylococcaceae > Methyloterricola > Methyloterricola oryzae. The sequence continues at coordinate 528,689 of NZ_JYNS01000002.1, read as the reverse complement.
TGGATCCGGCGATACTGGCGGAGTCGCGCGGAGTGAGCGCAGCCTTGGCGATGGACATGGCGCGGGCGGCGCTGGGCGTGTCCGGCGCCGATCTTGCCCTGGCGGTGAACGGCGTCGCGGAATCAGGCGGAGACGATCAGGCGCCGGCGGCGGGTATCATCTTCATCGGGTGTGTCGCCGCAGGCGGAACCCATGCCCTCAAGCACTTCGATTTACGGGGCAGTCCACCGGAGCGGATTAGGACCAGTATCGCCTACCACGCGCTGCGCTTGCTGCAGCAGGTGACGCTGGGCACGAGCACCTGAACACCGTCCTTCGCCTGCCGGGCACAGGCGGCCCCTTCATCCCGGGTTGCGCATCAGTGGGTTCGGCGTCGGGGCTGCGATGCGGCGCAAGGTGTTGCGGTCGGTGTGATGGAACTCATCGTCGCGGCCCTGTATCCGCAGTACCGTGTCCTGTTCGTACGACCAGGTTCCGTCGTCGTGGACGATTACCGTGATCGTGAATCGCACGGTCCGGAATGCCTGGTGCAGGAACGGGTTGGAACAGGTGCCCCAGTAGGGGGATTCGGCATCGCAACTCAGGTCGAAGCGCCGGGCATCCGGCTTGCTGTGGCCCGCCGCCATCGCAATCTGGCCGCGGGGTATGGCCAGGGTCTGGATCACGCGTTCAGTGGCGGGCTCCCACAACCAATAGCCGACCTGGTCGTGAAACGTCTCGATCGCGCCAGGCCGGGTGACGTGTACGTGGTAGCGCAGACCATAGAGTAGCTGTGGTCCGTTGGTTTGCGGATCGATGGGTTGCAAGTCGTAACGTTCGAGATAGGTGTCCTCGACAGGACCTTCCGCATCCGGATGGACATCGGTACCGCGCAAGCCCTCCCACACGCCGGCTAGCGGGGTCAGGGGACCCAGATTGCGAAGGGTGTCCGGATCGACGTCGGCAGGCTCGGTGTAGATATCATCCATTAACTTATCCGACATGAGCCAGTTCCTTGGCCTGTGTTCTGAAGCAGGAATGCTGTCTGTTCATGGTGCTCCTTAAAGGCAGTGGATGTGCGGTTCCAAGCCAGGCGCGTGTTTCCGACGCTTGAAGGGTCATTGCTTGTACAGGCCGCCGTCCTGGTCCAGAAGGCGCTTCTGGGCAGCGAAATGGCGTTCGATATAGCCCAATTCGAAACGTTCGTAACGGGTCTGGGCAGCTACCTGTTGTATCAAATCCTCATCGAGCATGGCCAATGGCTGTCCACTGGACATCGCCAGCAACTGCGTCTGCGCGGCACGTTCCAGAAAATATAGGTCGTCGAAAGCCTGCGCAACCGTGGGCGCGACGGTCATCACGCCGTGGTTGCCGAGAAACAGGACCTCGGCATCGCCAAGCACTGCGGCCATGCGTTCACCCACCGTATCCGCCAGGGCAACGCCGTCATAGTCCCGGTCGTAGGCGACGCGGCCGTGGAAGCGGCAACTGGTGTGCAGGGCCCATTCCAGCCGCCCCTCCGCGATCATGCTGATGGCCGTTGCATGGGGCTGATGGGTGTGCAGCAGCACGCGCGCGCGGGGTACCAATCGGTGTATGGGCGCGTGTATATGGTGTGCCGAGGCGGCCGGCGCACCTTCGCCGCGCGTTACCCGGCCTTGCAGATCGCAGACGATCAGGTTTGAAGCGGTGAGCTCCGCGAAGTGCAGCCCAAAGGGGTTGACCAGGAAGTGCTGGCCGTCGGGCAGCATCGCCGAGAAATGGTTGGCGATACCCTCGTGAAGTTCATATTTCACGGCCAGATGAAAGGCCGCGGCCAAGTCGACACGCAGGTTCCATTCGCTTTCTGTCATGGGCATCAACGTCGTTCTGCGGTTGTACAAGGCGGGCAGGGGATGCCCGTGGCCTGACCACCCCTCTAATTCGGACAGAGTCCCGCCGGTTAGCTGGTGCCGTAACCCTGCGGGCTGTCCCGAGATGGATGATCGTCCGGGATTTCGGCTTGTTTGCACCAGTTTAACCGCAAACAGGAGCGTTAGGCAGCAGCCCCCATTATCGGCGCCCAAGTGGCATGCACCGGCGATGCGAGGAGAGTGGGCGAGGACATTTGCCGATGGCCCCGGTCCGTCTTGTGACGGACAGGGGCCAGGTCGATTAGCGGGAAATGCTGATGGAACTCAGTGAATTGGTGCCGGGCGCATAGGTGTACCCAGAGCGGGTGATGCCGGTCACGGTGAAGGTGAACGTGCCCTTGGTTGCCGAGGAAACCGGCGATGCCAGGGTCGCGATGCCGGACGCATTGGTAACACCGGACACGTTTGCCGTCGCCATGCCGGTCCATTTGCCCTGGACCGTGGCACTGGGCACCGCTTGACCCTTGCCGTCCAGGACCACCACGTAGGCATAGGCCCAGGTATTCGTGCGCGTTCCCACCATCTGCAGCGCCATCTGGCTGACACGGAGGGTGGTGGCCACGACCGGTGCAGTTACGGTGACCTGGGTTGTTGCACTGCCCGTCAGGCCCTGGTCGTCCCTCACGGTCAAGGTCACGGTATAGGTGCCGGCAGCGGTGAACGTATGTTGAGGATTGGGTTCGCTTGAAGCAGCCGTACCATCGCCAAAGTTCCAACTGTAGGCGACCAGGGTTCCATCATCCTTCGAGCCGCTGCTGGAGAATCCGACGGGCAGAGGCGCGACACCCGTGGCGGGCGAGGCCGTAATGACGGCGGTCGGTGCTTGTGCCGTGCCGGCGGTGTAGCTGCCGGTAATCTTGTAACGGCCCAGACTGCCGTAGTCGGAGTAGCCGTAATCACTGCCGCTCGCTGACTTTCCGGTCCCGTCGATCCGTAAGTAATAGGTGCCGGCGGCCAGGGAAGCGGCCAGGCTGGCATCCAGGGTGGTCGCCGGGTTGGCGCTGGCAATCAGCGCCCCGTTGGACGCATACAGCGCGATGCCAAGATCCAGGTTGGCACCCGAAACGGCCGGTGCAACGGCGAGGCTGAACTGCCCGCCGGCGGTGGCGAACACATAATAATCGACATCGGTTTGACGCTGGATGGTGCCGGCTTTCGATACCTGGAACGTGCCCGCACTGCCGCTTCCCAGAGGCGCGGCGGTGGCGGTGCTGTCGCCGGCCTCATCGGGTTGAACTACCGCGCCATGGGACTGAATGATCGCAAAGTCATCCTCCTTGTTGTTCGCGCCCGGGTATTCGCCTCGGCTCCATTGCGTCAGTTCTCTGTAGTACCCGACGCCCATTATTGGGGCCCAGCCGGCGGTGCCGGCGCCATGTCCCTGGTAGTAGGCGACGGTGCTAGTGCCGTCATGGCTGAGCCCGAGATTGTGGCCCACCTCATGGGAAATGGCTTCGGCCACGTATTTCTCGTGTCCGTTGCCAAGCGCGTCATAGAAGACCCAGGCTGGCTTGTAGGCGGTGCTGGCAAAGTCGAACGCGCCCACGTAGGCGACGCCGCCACAGCCGCAATTCAAGACGCTGCGTGTAATCACCGCCCGTGTGCCATAAGCCAGGTCGCCGGCCGAGCTGCGGTCCAGCGCGGCGGCGGCAGGTTCCTCGGTTGTCACGTCCACATCAAAGGGCGCGTAGTCCTCGGACACGCGCTGCCAGATCGCCTGGATGCGCGCTAGTTCGGTGTCGTTGAAGGCGGATGCGTTGCCGTCCAGATCGAAAGCCGGTGCGTTGATCTGCGACAACCCATACGACGTGTTCCAGGCCGTTCCGGCTACGGTGTGTCCATTGAAGTCCAGATAGATGACCCGGTTTGAGCCCGGCTTGCTATGCAACAGAAAAGTCTTGGCCAGGTCCAGCGGTTCGGCTGCGCCGGCCTTCAGTGGGGCAACCGCCCCGGTGGCCTTCTCCGGCAGGGGCTTGGTCTGCGCCTCTTCCACGTAGTAGACGCGGCCGCTGGTGTCGATCCACGCGCTCGAGTCGGTCAGCAGGATTTCCTTCAGCCGGTCGGTGGACCAGCCATGGGCAGCGGCCACGGCGGCCAATTCGGCGCCCAAGGCTTCGATGGCGGCCTGTCCCTGCAGGTTCTCCTTGAGCTGAACCCTTGGCTTCTGGGGCATGCCTGAATCGGCTGTGCTTTGGGCAATCCATTCAGGCAAGGCGGCGAGGTGGGCGTTTTGGCCCGAACCGTTCTCACCGGAAACCACCACGGACTGCACTGCGCCGTCGGAATCGGATTGCATCACATAATTCTTGCCGGTCAGGGCTTCTCTGGCATCTTCGACCGAAAGTCCCGTCAGAGGCTGCGCGGCGGCGCTTGCGACATACGGTGCCGCGAGAAGGCAGGTGGACAGGAGCCACAGGGCCGGCGCTGTCGATGCGCAGGCGGTAGCGACCGAGTGTAAGGGTCTTGGCTTAAACATTTGCGACTCCCGCAGTGGGTTGCTCGGATTCCAGGACGGCCCTGAAACCTGCGGGAGTTTGGCAAATAAGCTAATTGCGTAGTGTGAACTGCGTCACACCGTGAATGATTGGATCGCGCGTCCCGTTATTTCAAGCCGAGAAATGCGCGGATACAGGAGCCGCGTCTACAGATACTCGTCCACCGCCTCCACGGGCAGCACATATTTGACGTCGAACAGGACAGCGTCCGGTTTGCCCAGAGCCCGGATGCCTGCGGCACCCATGTCCTTGAACTGCTGATGCCCCACGGCGAGGATAATGGCGTCGTAGCAGCCCTCTGCCAGTTCTTTCACCAGTTCGATGCCGTATTCATGCTGGCATTCGGCGGCATCCGCCCAGGGATCGTACACGTCAACCTGAGCACTATACCCCTCGAGTTCACGAACAATGTCGATCACGCGGGTATTGCGGATATCCGGGCAGTTCTCCTTGAAGGTGAGGCCCAGGATCAGCACCCGTGACTGGCACACGTGAATTCGCTTGCGGTTCATGAGTTTCACCACGCGCTGCACCACATGGGCCCCCATGCCGTCGTTGGTCCGCCGGCCGGCCAGAATCATTTCCGGATGGTGTCCGATCTCCTGGGCCTTGTGGGTGAGATAGTAGGGGTCGACGCCGATGCAGTGCCCGCCTACCAGACCCGGCCGGAACGGCAGGAAATTCCATTTGGAACCCGCGGCCTCCAGCACTTCGAGGGTGTTCAGGCCTAGTTTGTGAAAGAGGATGGCGAGTTCGTTGATCAGGGCGATATTGACGTCGCGCTGGGTGTTCTCGATCACCTTGGCCGCTTCCGCGACCCGAATGCTGCTGGCCTTGTGGGTGCCGGCGGTAATCACCTGGCGGTACAGGGCATCGACAAATTCAGCCACCTCGGGCGTGGAGCCGGAGGTGACTTTCTTGATGTTCACCACCCGATGTTCCTTGTCGCCGGGATTGATGCGTTCCGGGCTGTAGCCGCAGTAGAAACCCTGGTTGTAGGTAAGGCCGGACTGCGCCTCCAGAATGGGCACACATACCTCCTCGGTGGCGCCAGGGTAGACGGTGGATTCGTAGATGACGATATCGCCCTGCGTCAGGACCTTACCCACCGTTTCGCTGGCCTTGACCAAGGGCGTCAGATCGGGGCGCTTGTGGTCGTCGATGGGTGTCGGCACGGTGACGATGTAGACGTTGCAGCCGCGCAGGTCTTCCGGGTCGGAGGTGAAACGCAGCCGGGGCGACGCCTTCAGTTCCTCGCTGGAACATTCCAGAGAGCGATCGAACCCGGCCTTGAGTTCCGTGACACGCTGGACATTGATATCCAGACCCACGATATCGATGTGCTTGCCGAATTCGACGGCCAGTGGCAGGCCGACGTAGCCCAGGCCGATCATCCCGATTTTGGTGTTTGCGAGTGCGTTCATAGGTCAGTTGTGTTGTCTGTTTGAATGGTGAATCTGTACTTCCTTTCGGGAGGCATTCAGGATGGCCTCGACCCTTTGGCTGATGGCAGCGGCGCCGTTCACCCGAATAGTGTAATCGGGATAGGGCCGGCCCATGACGTCCAGCGCTTTCTGCACCAGCCTTTCGGCAATCAAGTCCTCCGGGGTCAGGGGAAACACGAACCCCCGTTGCGCGAGTTTGGCGATCCGCAGGGCTTGCTCGGAATTGCCGGGATAGGGAAAGGCTAGCGCCGGCGTGCGGGTGCTGATGACGTCCATCAGGGTGTTGTCACCGCCCAGGCTGATGGAGAGTGCGGCCCGCGCCAGGGTGTCCTGAAAATGGCTCAGGAAGTTCACGATTTCCACGTTCGAGCTTTCCACCAGCGCGCGCAAGCCGGCGACCTCCGTATCCGTCGCGCGGGAACTGGTAATGACCATAAAGCGGTACTCGGGCAGCAGAGGAGCTGCGCGGATCGCGGCTTCCAGCACGTTGCGCCCGATTTCCCCGCCGCCTTGGCTGACGAGGATCATCTTTTCACGATCATGATGCTGCGGCATCGGCGGCGGGCTCACATAACCCGCGTAAAAGAGGATATCCTGGATCTCCGCCGTGCGCGCGAATGTTTCCTCGAAGCGGACGATCTCGGGATCGCCGCGCACGAAGATCGTGTGAATGTGTTCCCGCGCCAGTTGCACCATCCGCTGTTCTGCCTCGGGCGGTGCCGGAACCAGGATCTCGCGGACAAAGGTGAAGACCGGAATATCCGCCTGGCCGCGCTTCGTTCGGCGCAGTAGGGCCAGGATTTCCTTCTTCAGGCGTCTTCGGCCGAACGGAAAAAATTCGAGGAACACCGCGGCATAAGGGCCTTGCTCAAACTGCAGCATGGCGTCTTCCCGTTCTGCCCATACGGTTTCCATGGGCAGTTCGCAATCGGGGGCATAAAGCGCGTCCGTCGCGCTGTCGATCAACACCGTTTTCAGGCGCAGGTGGCGGAAACCCGGATGCTCCGGCATGACCCGCACGGCCTGGCCGCCGTAGATCAGGTCGACGTCCGAGTGCCCAAGGAGTTCGCGTATGAGCCATAGGGTGCTGGTCAGATGCCCGATACCCACTAGGCTCTGGCAGTAGAACAGGATTTTGGGGCGACTGCTGCGGTTCATCAGAAGCTGTATTTGATGGTGAGATCGAGCTGAAAGGAGGTATTGCCGGAGAGTTCCCCGAAGGCGTTGCCGGCCTTGAAGACCGAGCCGGCAAACTGCACCTGGAGATGTTCCCATTCGTCCAGGGACAGGACCAGGTCGACTTCGTCGCCGATTTCCGTATTGCGTGCGTTGGGGCGCGCCCGGATGCGCGAGTCGCGGATGACGTCGGAGGCTTCGGCCTGCTCGTAATGATGGTAAAGCAGGTCCACTGAACTCTCCTCGGACAAGGGAAGGCCCAGGGCCGCGGTGGCTATCCTCAGATTGGAAAGCTCGGGGCGGAACAGTTCGCCGTAGTAGCGAAATCGCTGACTGCCGGAGAACTTGACCTTGTTGTTCTGGATGCCGGACTGCCTGAAGGTGGTATTGGTGCCGTCGTTCGGATCCGAGTCGCCGGAGCCGTAGGCGTAGCCCACGGTGAAGTAGGGCTCCAGGGGAAGGTTGCTGTAAAGGGTGACGCCCGCATCCATGCCCCAGGCCAGCACGTTCTTCTTGACCGCAGAATCCACCCCGGCATATTTACTGTCCACGTCCTCATAATCGTAGGTGGTCTCGCGTCCGGTCACGAAGGCCGAGTCCAGCCAATAGCCGATCTTGCCCCCATGCTCCAGCTTGAATTTGCCCATGGCGCGGGCCCCGATCCAAGTGAGATCGCCATCGCTGGGATCCGTGCGATCGGCCCGCATCAAATCGCCTACCTCCTGCGTCTTGGAGTTGTCGAACTGGGTGAGATAGAACAGGGTCAGGTTTTGCTTGGGGTCCCACTGCCAGACAAAATCGCCCATCAAGCGCAGCACGTGATCGTTCACCGGCGTGACGAAACCCTGGTCCGAGCGCTTGGAGCCAAATTCGTTGGCGACCGAAAACTCGGCAAAAAAATCTTCGTTGCCTAGGTAGACGCGGGCTGCGTCGAGTTGCTCGTTCCACCACCATTGGCGCTTGTCGGCGAAGCGCTGGCGGCCGATCTGAGTGCTGAAATCGGATTCGAACAATCGGTGGTAGAAGAGCCAGGCCTCGCTGAGTTGCGCGCCTAGCTCATAGCTGGTATCGCCGTTTTCCGCATACACATCCGGGTTGTAGAAGAAATTCGACTGGATGAAGAATGACAGGGCCTTGGACCAGGGATAAAAGAATTCAAGCTTGAGGTCCTGGGAGACATTGGCAATGTCATCGTTGGAGTCCGGGTCCAGCCTGCGATCCTCGGTGTAACGCGGCTCCAGCTCGTAGGCGCCGCCGATGGTCAGCGGGCGGCCGAACACGTCGGTCTTGAACTGGTCCGCTGGGCGCTTGTCGCCCGGGTTGATGCGGATGGGCTCCTTGCGGATCGCGTCGGAGTCCTGCCTGAAGACGGCTTCCTTTTGGGGGGGCTGCGTTGTCGCGCTGGCAGGCTTGTCTTCCGCCATGGCAGGGAGATGAGCCAGCAAGGCCAGCCCAAGCCCGAGACAGAACCCTAGCGGCCGGCCATGGACCGCAGCCCCCCCGTTCCGGCTGGCCATGCCCGAACTCGGGCTCGCAGAGGCCTTGCGCGCCGGTCCCGGGCGCGCGCCAATGTCGTTCTGGCAGGGCATGGGCTTAAGGGCGGTCGGGCGAGAGGCATTGGCGCATCAGCCGCCTGTGAACCGTGCCGTCGCCGGCCAGCAGGGCGAGCAGGCCGTCCAGGTGCCCGAGGTCGTCCTCGTCCATGACCGCGTGGTGCAGCATGATGCCCACGGCGCTCTCCGGCTGATTCACCACGTGGAGCGCCAAAGCCTTGCCCAGGTCTTCCCAGGGCGAGTTGGAGCGGGCGCGCATGCCGCACCAGTCGATATGCACAGGCAATTCGGGCAGGTCATCCCGTTGCAGGGGTATGGCTGTCCGGTCGCGGGAAAGCCCGCTGTATCCCAGAGCCGCAAGGCACTCGCCCGTGATTGCGGTGCAACGGTTCCAGGGCGGCGTGAAGAGGCTGTCAAGGGCGGGGCCCAGCAGGCGGGTCAGGCGCTCTTTGCCGGCCAGCAGGTCGCGGAGCTGATCTTCACCGGCGCGAGCGGGTCCGAACTCGCACTTGCGCCCTTCACTTTCGTGATTGACGTGGGCGTAGCCATGCTGGTGCAGGCCCAGCACCGCCGGGTTGCGCTCCCGGCGCTCAAGCAGGTATTCCGCCAAGGGCTCGCCGATAGAGACGGGGATCACCGCCAGGTCGATGGGCGTCGCGGTGGGCGCGAAGCAGTCGAGCAGCGCATTCAGGCGCGCATCATCCCAGCCGGCGTCGTCGTCGCGGAAGAACACCGTGAGCGGCGCATCCTGCTCCGCAAGCACCGAATGCAGCGGGGAGAGCCAGTCAGAGCGCATCCGAGGCCTCCAGGCTTTGCACCGGTGCAAGGGCGGGCTGGCGCGCCGCCAGCAGATTTCTGATCACCCGGGTGGTCGTTTGCGCACCGGAAAGATCCAAGCCGCTTGGGTTCGGGATGAAATCCCGCAGTTGGCGGATTTCTTCCGCAAGGCGATGTCCGTCCATGCGCTCGGGATGGAGCGCGCGCACCAGGCCGAGTTGCTCCAACTTGACCGCACGGCGATTCTGCTCGTCTTCGTGGCCACGGACGAAGGGCACCACCAGGGGCTTGGCGCCGGACTCCAGGATATCCATGACGGTGTTGTAACCGCACTGACTCACCGAGAGACAATGGGACTCCAGCAGCGGTTTCATGGCCGGTACCGAGCGCAGCAGGGTCAAGCCCGGCAAGCCCCGAGCTTCGTCCTGCAGTGCCTGCCATTCTTCCTCGGGCAGAAAGGGTCCCGCCACCAGGGTCATGGGCAGCCCCTCGGCCAACCCGTTCAGGCGGTGTGCCTCCAAGGCGGCGCGGAACAACGGGCCGCCGACCATGCCGCCGCCGGCGGAAACCAGCACGCCCTCGCGCTGGCCGGAGCTCGCGCCCTGGCCGTGCGCCGGCGCCACGAACCCGGTGTAATGCACAGGAGTCCGCAGCGCGTGGCGCGGGCGGAAGGTGTCCTCCAGGCGGGCGAAGCGCGGGTCGGAGTGAATCATTAGTCCGTCGAAATAGCGGTCGGTGATCCAGCGCGCGCGTTCGTCGTGCCGGGTCTGGTCCTTGCGGGCGTTCACCATGATGTCGCGCAGGCTGCAAAGGACCAGCGGCCGGCTCGGAGCAGCACGGCGCGCCGCCCGCAACAGCGGGAGCAACTCCCCCGCCAGCTTCTTCCGGCCGAAGGGAAACAACTCGATCAGGATTACGTCGGGGCGCAGTTCGGCGTGCAGGTCGAGGATATATTGGCGCCGCAGGGCCAGGGACTCGTCCACGCTGTAACGTGGATCCTGGCTGTAAAGTTGGTTGTCCTCGCCCATGCCCAGGGGCGGCAGGTCGATCATCGTGAGGTCCCCACCCAGGCTTTGGTGCCCCGGCGCGCGCCCGCCATTGAGGAAGGTGACGCGAAAGTCACGCGTGAGCGCGCGGGCCAGGGTCATGGCACGGACCCAGTGGCCCATGCCCAGGGAATGCTGGCAATAGAGCAGGAGTGTTGGCTTGTGTTCGTTCATGCCGCGCGCAGACCGTGTTGCAGTTTGTAGAGGTGATGGTAATGGCCGCCCAGTTCCAGCAAGTCCTCATGACTTCCCTGTTCGACGATGGCCCCCTGCTTCAACACCAGAATGCGGTCGAAGTTGCGGATGGCGCTGAACTGGTGGGCAATCAGCAAGATGGTCTTGTCGCGGTGCAGGAAGTTCAGTGCGTCACGTATCAAGGCCTGTGATTCGGCGTCCACTGCTGAAGTCGGCTCGTCCAGGATCAGGATGGAGGATTTGCGCACCAATGCGCGCGCCAGGCAGAGGCGCTGGCGTTGGCCGCCGGACAGATTGCCGCCGCTTTCCCCGAGGACGGTGTCGTAGCCGTCGGGCAGTTTCTCGATGAATTCGTGGGCGTGCACTTGGCGGGCAGCGGCCTCGATTTCGCCCTCGGTGGCATCGGGCGAACCGTAGGCGATGTTTTCGCGGATGGTGGTGCCGAACAGGATGGAATCCTGCAGCACCACGCCGATTTCACGGCGCAGGGCGCGGCGGTGCAGGCGCTTAAGGTCTATCCCGTCGATCCGCACACTGCCTTGTTGCGGGTCAAACAAGCGGATCAGCAGGCTGGCGATGGTGGATTTGCCGGCCCCGGAAGCCCCCACCAGGGCGACGCGCTCGCCTGGCGCGATGCGCAGGTTGACGTCCTCCAGGAGTGCGCCGCCACCGGGGTAAGCGAAGGACACGCCGGAGAACTCGATGTCGCCGGCCAGCTTTGCGGGCAGGATGGCATCCGGGGCATCCTGGATCTCGGGCTGAGTGTCGAGGAGTTCGCTGATCCGCTCGATGCTGACGCTGGCGCGGGAGAAGCGCGTGGAGAGCCGCGTGATCTGGCGGATGGGCTGATACATCTGGGCGATGTAGGCGCTGAAGACCAGCACGTCACCCGGCGTCAGCACGCCGGCGAACACCTGCATGCAGCCGAACAGCACCACGATCCCGGTGCCGATGGCGCTGATGACCTCAATCACGCGCGTGGCGCCGGCCTCCATACGCGCGGTGCGGATGCTCTCGCACATGGACTGGGTGCTTTCGGCATCGAAGCGTTCGCGCTCCTGGTCCTCCGTCCCGTAGACCTGAACCAGGGGAACGGCGCTCAGCAGCTCGCTGACCCGGGACGCCAGCCGTCCCTCGTTGCGGCGCTGCTTGCGGGCCGAGCGCTTTACCCGAGAATAGATGCCGACAATGGCTAGGCATAGGACCGGAAAGCTGGCGAGCACGATCAGGCTCAGTTGCACGCTCAGGCTGAACATGATGACGAACATCCCGACCACGGTCAGCACGTGGGTGGTGAAAGTCAGCGCGGAGTCCGCGTAGACGTCCTTCAGGGTGTTGGTGTCGCTGGTCAGCTTGCTCAGCAGTTCCCCCGAGGGCGTGCTGCGGTGAAAGCCCAGGGAGAGCCGCTGCAGATGATCGAACAGCTCGCCGCGCAGGGTATACACCAGGAGATAGCCCGCTCGCGAGGTCAGGAACATCTGGTAATAGGAGAACAGGCCCTTCAGCAGGGCGATGGCGACCATGCCGCCGCACAGGACCCACAGCGCCTGCTCCTTGTTGGCGTCGAGCAAGGGCCTTGCCGCCGCCAGGAAGTCCGGTAGCGGCTTGTCCAAGAGCACCTGATCGAAGATCAGCTTCATCGGCCAGGGCACGATCAGGCTGGTCAGAGTGGAGCCAAGGATGCAGACCATGGCCATAACGATGCTGCCGCGCACCCGGCGCAGGTGATCGAGGACGATACGCCGGAAGCGGCTGGTGTTTTTGGGTGGCTTCACGTGAAAGGTCTCCGCTTGCTCAGGCATTCCAGCCGGTTTCATAGGGTTGACGGGCGCTGGCCAGAAGCCGCGTCACCCGATTCTGGGTATCCGGCTTTTGCTGGATAAAGGCCCGGTAAGCACGGGTCAGGAGTTGGCCACGCAATTGCCAGATGAAGCGTGCGATACCATCGGGCCTCGGTGCGTGCCGCTGGTAGCTGGCCAGCAGCTGCTGTGCGAGGCGCAGGCGCTGATGATCGTCCATGGGCTGGACGAACAAGTCCGACACGAAGTTGGCAAGATCGAACATCGGGTCGCCCCAGGCCAGTTCGTCGAAATCGAACAGTGCCAGCCGACCATCCGGCATGCGAGCCAATTGGCCCGCGTGAAAATCGCCGTGGATCAGCACGGGATCCGCGGCGGCGGGCATTTGCTGCGCCAGGGTTTGGCCCAGCGCGCTCAGGTCCGGAGCGAGAGCCGGGAAGGCATGCGCCAGTTTCCGGGCTTTCTTGCGCCATTCCTGTAGCTGTTCATCGGCGGTGATAGTCGGGCCGTGAGGCACCCGCTGATGTTGCAATCGCGCCAGGCCGCGGCATAGGGGCGTGATGAGGGATGCGTCCTGGTATCGAACGAGGGCGTCCAGTAGCGGCTCCCCATGCAGTCCATCCAGCCACAGGGTGCGGCGGTCCGCGTCATAGGCCAGCGGCTCGGGAAGCACGAAGCAGCCCGGAACATTCGACTGCCGCCGCAGGGCCTGCAGGTTTTCGTGGATGCGGCAGCCAGCGCCATTGGCGTAGGTCTTGCCGTAGACCGTGCGCGGCGCAGTCCTTTCGCCGAGCGGACGGTAGCGCGCCGTGCAGCGGATCTCCGGACGGTAATTGATCACCTGAATTTCGACAGGCGCTTCAAGACCCGGGATGCGTGCGTCGCGGTGCTCGGGGCTGAGCAAATCTTCCAGCCAGGGCATGGCGGGGTCCTGCGGGAAACGCCAGCCGACCAGCCCCAGTTCTGGCATATGCAGCAGCGCGTGGCGCCGCTCCGGCGCGGTGCCTGCCCGAGCCGTTTCGAATTCCGCCTGGCTGCGCTCGCCCAGGAAGGCGCGGGCATATATCAGCGCGGGTTCCGCGGCGGCGCGGGCGGAGCGGCGGACGCTCAGGTGATAGAGCAGCGCAAGGCTCGAACGCCCGCGGTTTTCCTCGCTGAGATAGGTCTTGTAACGGGGGTGCTCGATGGCGCAGCCGGTCAGTTCCCACTCACCGGACAGGCATTCGGGCAAATGACGCCGGAAGGCGGCCGTCATGTGCCGCGTATCCAGCAGTGGCGCGAACAGTTCATGGGGCGCGAGGCTCATGTGCGCAGCCCTTGGTAAACGGTTCCGTGAAATTCCCCGCCCAGGCGTATAGTGCTGACCGCCGGGTCAGGCCCGCAGTCGACGGCATAGAGGTATTTGTTCTTGACGTTGAGGTCCTGCGCGCCGTTTCGCTGTCCGAGCAGGCGGCACAGGATGATCGCATTGGTATTGCGGTGCCCGACGATAAGGACGGAGCCGCGGCTGTTTTCCAGTATCCAGTCCAGGCTGGCGGACACCCGCGCGTCGAAGTCCGAGTAGGTTTCTCCGCCGGGAACCTGGAATGCCCGCTCGTCGCGCGTTCGTTCAGACCAGAGTTGGGCGGCCTCCGCGTCGCGCTCATCCACATGGCGCCCTTCCAGCACGCCCAGGCCGATTTCGCGCAGACCGTCCAGGGCGGCGGGCTCCAGCCCGTGGTGACTCGCGGTGGGCTGGGCGGTTTGGAGGGTGCGGCCCAGGCTGCTGGCGTAGATGGCTGTCAGGGCTTCCCCGCGCAGCACGTCGCAGAGGGCGCGTGCCTGCTCCTGTCCTTTGTCCGACAGGGGCGTCTCCGCCTGGCCCGAGATCCGCTCCTGCAAGTTCAACAGGCTTTGTCCGTGGCGGGCCAGAAACACCCGCAGCGGTGCTTCAGACAAGTTCATCGCCGCCTCCCTCGGGTCTTTCACTGAGAGCGGCGTAATGAGCGCCCAGCTCCAGAAAACCCTGGATGTGCGCCATGCGCGCCGGGTCCATCTGCCGCAGGCTGCGGCGCGTCACCTCGTGGATGAGAGCCGCGCCCACGTGCCAGCGCAGGGAAGCCAGGCTGAAATCATCGCCGCACTCCGCCCGATAGGCGCGGGTCACCGCCGCTGCGACGGGGTGCACGGCCTGGGGCTCAGCGCCTTCACGGAGGCCATGCAGATACAGATTGGCGATGAGGCTGCCAAGATCGCCGAGCGGATCGCCGAGGCACAGGCAATCCATGTCGATCAGGCCCACGCGCTCGGCGTCCACCAGGAAATTGTTGAGCTTGAGGTCGTTGTGGACCGGCGCGACGCGTCCCGTGCCTTGAGCCAGGGGCGAGGCCAACAGGGCGTCCACCGTGCGTGCGGTTAGGCGCGCCAGCTGGGGCGACATCCGGGCTGTGAGGCTCACGGTTTCGGTCAGCGCCTTGCGGATGCCGTCCGGATCGAGCTTCCGCGACGTCTCCAGGGTACAGGCATGCAGGGCCGCCGCGCAGTGCCCCATGTGCGCGGCGAGGCTGCCGCCATGTGGTGCCAGCAGATCCTGCCAGACGGGCGGCCGGCCGGGCACCTGGGATTGCCAGAGGGTGCGCGTGATTTCGTCATAGGCCAGCGCCCTTGCGCCGAAGGGAAACTGCGCGGCCAACTGGCGCATGTGTGCGTAGACCTGGGCGCCGGTTTCATCCGCGTAATTCTTTGCGTAGAGGTACACGGGCGATCCGGTTGCCGGACCGGCGCCCTCGATCCGGTAGCGGATCATGCAGGAACGCTCCGGCAGGTAATGCAGGACCTTGCTGGCGAACTGCAGTTGGCTGGTGTTCGAAGAAATCCCCGACGCTGCCAGGGCCGGAGCCAGCCGATCGCCCAGGGTCCGGACGTCGAGCAGGTGATGCAGATGCGTGAGCTTGCGGTCATGGGGAAAGACCCACAACAGCATGGCCGGCTCCTCCAAGCAGAACAGGGCGCTCTCGTCCAGATCCGGCCGACGCGCCCGCTCGCGGGCGAACTCCGCCCTGGCCTGGCCCGGGGGGCATAGCCGGGCCGTGGCGTGCCACGCTTCCGCCTTGGGCCCGGAATCCTCTTCCAGGCGGTAGTTAACCAGCAAACTGCGCCCCGGTTTGTAGCGCTTTTCGCCGATGACACAACCCGCGCCAGCGGCATCCGCGGGCGGCGGAAGCTTCAGGGATTGGCGCAGCAAGGGTCCCATCACGGCCGGATCCAGCGCCTGCGCCATGTGCGGAAATACGGGATCGGTGCCTGGATTCACGCGGCCTCCCAGGCTGACAGAACGGAATCCAACAGCAAGGGCAGGTCCGTCAGTTGCGCGAGCTGGGCTTCACCCTCGCGGCCCTCTCTGCGCCAGAAGACCCGTCCGTCCGAACAGCTCAATCGCCAGCGGGCGCCGCTGTCGGGAATTTGCAATTCGTCGCCGATGCTCAAGCTGCGCAGTCCTTCCGCCATGAGCGCTACCAAGGTCCCTGTTTCGTCCCGGCGCAGGAACAGCACGTCGGTTCGGCAAGCCAGGTTTTCGCAGTTGAGTTCCGTCTCAGTATCGACGTGATTGATGAGCAGCAGATCCTGCCAACGGCCTTCAGCAGCGTCGATATGGATATCCAGGGCCCTGCAGGCCTCGGCGGCCAGGCCTTCCTGGCCGACGCGCACCGGCAGCACGCCGAGCTGGACGGTCGGAGCCGCGTCATGGAAGGGATACAGAAAGGTCTGATACGCCGCGTTGCCGGAGGCTCCCTGAGCGTAGCGCAGTACGGGCGCCGGGTGCTTAAGGCCGTATTCGGGCGAGACGAAGCCCTCTTCCACGCTCAAGTCCACGCCGGCGGTCCGCGGCTGCAGGATCAGACATTGTGGGGTGCGCACACCCAGCCCCTGCGCCTCGGGGAGCCGTTGCAGCTTTCCTTGGGCCTCGACGGGCAGGTGGAAGAACTGATCGTAGCGGTGTTCGCCATCAGCCAGCAGCCGGTCGCTGATGATCCAGTATTCGCCAACGGCAAACACCACGCAGCGCTCATGAATCACCGGGTATTCAGGGCTCAGGGCGCGTCCACGGACGAAGTCGAAGCCCGGCGCCGAGGCGAAGCTCAGCACGCTGGCAGCCGGTTCCGCTCCCTCCGGCGCGCCGCAGCGGTAACGGCACTGGTCCTTGCCATCCACCATCACGGTATTGTGGGCGGCGGTCCCCTTGAAGCGGTGCCGCCAGTTCACCGGCTGGTCTTCGTGGTAGGTGTAGCGGCCGGGGTCGATTACCAGGGAGTGCCCGAACGCGGCTGCCTCGAAGCTCAGCAGATCGTAATGGCCATGACTGCCGTAGCCCAGCGGGCCGCAGTCGAAGAAGCAATAACGCGCGTCGGCATAGGGCGCCTCATTCCATTCGCTGCGCAGGATGCAGTACCCGCTGCTTTCGAAATGCCGCGAGCGCTGGCTCGGGGGCTCACCTTCCAGGCCACGGCTGGCCACGTAGAGCAGACCCTGCACGGGATACTGTCGGTGCGCCTTGCGCAGCAGGGACAGATAGCTGTTGACGTCGCCATCGTTGATGGCCGGCAGCTCGCCGTCGGGCCTGTGGGCAAAGATCGAAAACTCCAGGGCCCGGCGCATGATCCGGTCGAATTCCTGCGGCAGGGCAACCCCGTTCAGGCCCGCCAATTCACGCACGCGCAGGAAATTCTTCAGCGCCGTGTGGTGGTAGTCGGTGGACAGCTCCTTTTGAACCCCGTCGGCGAGAAAGTCATCCCGCAGGTTGTCCACCAGGGCCTCCACGGCGAAGGCCTGCAAACCGGCGGATTCCCGCAGTTCGGGAAACAGTACGGCGAACTGGAAGAGGGCGCTGAGTTCGATGGTGCGGTGATTGCCCTCGGGCGTCAGATTGTCTCTCAGAAACAGCGCCTGGGACTGCATGGACCGCAGCAGGGCCAGCAGGAAATCCGGCGTGATCGCGGCGCATTGGCGCCCCGGCACCAGATGATGGTAGGCCAAGAGCCATTGCTGCAGACGCCGCCCCACGACCTGGCTGTTGACGAAACCAGCCGGCACCTGAGCGATCCAGGAAGCCACCAGCTCGACCCACTTGCGGGCGAACATCTCCTCGCCGCTGGCGTCATAGGCGAGCGCCAGATCGCGGGAGTAATAGAACTTGTGCAAGAGGATCAGCCATTCCAGGTCCCGGCTGGGGTTGGCCAGCCAGTCGAAGGTCTCCGGCAGCACATGGGTTTCGTTGTTCAGCTCGAACTCATGGCGGAGGATGCGCTCCGCCTTGGCGACATGCTTGGGTTTGCCGGCGCTCAGGGCGAAATAGTGGATGCCGCTGCGCTCGCGGAAGTGGCGCAGCACCCCCTCCGGGTTGAGCGCTGCGATCGCGACATCGGCAAACAGGGGCAGGGCGCCGGTCGGGTACGCCGAACCGCAGGCCGGTTGGTGCAGGGCTCGCATGGCTTCAGACACCCTCGGAGGAACAGCGGGCCGCATCGTGCCGGTGCAAAATGACGCCGTTCGGGTCCTTGCGCTGGTACAGGAAGGGGCTGTCCGTGGCCACATCGGCCAGGCGGAAGCGGGAGCCGGGTGTGTGGGAGAGCAGGAATTCGTCGCGCACGCCGCCGTGGGTCACGCTGAGAGCCGTGGCCCACTGGCCCGCGGCCGATGCGTCGGCCGCCGCCACCGGCAGCCAGCCGATGGAAATATCCGGGCAACTTTCCTTGTAGGGAAACAGCAGGGTATGGAAACAGACGCGGTCGCCGCGCGCGCTGAAGCGCACGACCGGGGCCGGTTGCTTGATGCCGTAGGTGGGTGAAAAGAAGCCCGCTTCCAGGTCCAGGGCGATGTCCTCGCTGGGCGGCTGCAGGATCACCAGGTTGGGTGAGTCCACCCGCAGACAGCCATCGGGCCGGCTCAGGCTGGCGTGGCTCTCCGCCAGGGGGTCCAGATGGTAGCGCAGGACGTAGTCGTGGGGCTCGTCCGCCCGCAGCAGATCGCAGATCAGCCAGTATTCCCCGCCTACGAACAGGATCTTACGCTCGTGGATGACCGGGTACTCGTGGCTGGCGGCGATGCCGTGCAGGTAGTCCAGGCCCGGACGGCTCAGGGCCGCGCGCAGCTTTCGTTCCGGCTCCGGTCCCTGGATCTTGAATTTCCGCGTATGGGGCGCGTAGCGGGTCTGGTTCCTGCCGTCCACTTCCACGGTGTTGTGGTAGCTCGTCCCGCGGAAGAGCACGCGCCAGTTGACGGGGCCGGATTCGTCGTAGGTGTAGCGGCCGGGATCGACCACCAGGGAGCGGCCGTAGGCAGCCATCTCGATGTTCAGCAGATCCAGGTGGCCGTGATTGCCGGCGCCCAGAGGGCCGCAGTCGAAGAACAGATAGCGCGCGTCGGCGTAGGCCTCGCTCTCGCCGCCCCAACTGCTGCGGACGATGCTGTAGCCGCTGGCGGGAAAGCTCATCGAGCGCTCCGCCGGCGCGGTGCCTTGTTGCCCCGAGGTCGCCACGTAGAGCATGCGCGGGTCCTGGTAGAGTTCGTGGCCTTGTTTGAGAAGGTCGAGGAAACAGGCGGTATCGCCGTCGCTGATGGAGGGAATGAAGCCGTCGGGTTTGTGGACGTACAGGCTGAATTCCAGGGCCTTGCGGATGCCGGCATCCATCGCCTCAGGCAGATTGATGCCGTTCAGCTGGGTCAGGCGGCGTATCCCCAGGAAGTTGCGCAGCACGATGTGGTGATAGTCCGTCGACAGCTCGCAGTGCACGCCGTCTTCCAGCAGGTCGCTGCGGATGTTCTCCTGCAGTTCATGGCGCGCGAAATCCAGCCACTCGCTGGCGCCCTTGAGTTCGGGGAAGACCACCGCGGCCAGAAACACCGCGTAGAGCTCTAGGGTGCGGTGGTTGCGCGCCGGCGTCAGGTGCTCGCACAGATAGGCCACCTGCTGCTGGATGGAATTCAGGAAATCCAGGTGGAAATCCGGGTCCAGCCCTGGCGCGGCGTTGCTATGGACGAAGTAGTGATAGGCGAAGATCCAGTTCTGTATGCGCCGGCCCGCCACATCGCTGGGCATGAAGTCCAGGGGGACTGTAGCCATCCAGCCCCGGGTCAGTTCCACCCATTTGTCGCGGTAGCGCGGGTCACGGGTCTGCTGGAAGGCGCGGCCCAGGCCTACGGCGTAGTAGAACTTGTGCAGCAGGATCTGCCACTCCTCATCCGTGCTGGGATTGGCGAGCCAGTCGAAACCTTCGGGCAGGCTGTAAGCTTCGTTGTTGAACTCGAAGCGGTTTTCCAGGATGCCGGCCAGCTTGTCCGGCGTGACCTGCTCCTCGTCCAGCACCGGGAAATAGCGGATATGCTCGCGGCCCTTGAAATAGGCGAGCAGGTCCGCCGGCCGGCCGAAGCTATAGGGGGCCTCGAGCAAGACCTTAGGTTCAGGCGTTTTCCGCAGAACAGCAGACATGGGCTTCTTCTTCCACCGCGCGGCCTTCCAGGCAGGCCACGAACAGGTTCTTCAAGGCGACGGTGGTATGGCGCGAATTGAATTCGCGGCATACGGTCTCGCGGGCGGCCTGGCCCAGGCACTGGCGCAGGCACGGATCGGATAGCAGGCGCTGGATGGCGTCGGCCATGGCGGCGGCATCTTTCTCCTGCACCATGAGGCCGTTGACCTCGTGCTCGATCAGTTCCGGAATGCCGGAAATGTCGGTGGAGATCACTGGCATCTCCATGGCCATGGCTTCCACCAGGACATTGGGAATCCCGTCGCGGTCGCCGTTGTCCACCACCAGGCAGGGCAGGGCGAACAGGGTGCCTTCCTGATAGACGGCGCGCAGTTCCTCCTGGGTGACGGCGCCAGGAAGGCTGATGCAGTCCTCCAGCTTCAATTTCGTGATCAGGGCCTTGGTCTTCTCGGCGTGTTTGTCGTGGCCGCCGACGATGCGGCACTGGAAGCGTACGCCGCGGTCGCGCAGGAGGGCGCAGGCTTGCACCAGATAGTCGAAGCCCTTCTTCTCTACCAGTCGCCCCACCGAGAGGATGGTGGGCACCGCGTCCGGCGCGGGCGCCTGGCGCGGTTCCGGCACGAACAGGTCGGTATCCAGGCCGTGATAGATGCGGTGTACCCGGGTGTCGCTGGGGTTGCGTCCATCCAGATGGGTCTGGTTGGCCCCGGTGCAGGTGACCGCGAACTTGGCGCGACGCATTTTGATCTGCAGCAGATCGCCGGGGTTCAGTTCGCGCAGGTAAATGTCCTTGGCATGGGCCGTGAAGCTGAAGGGCAGGCCGCTCATGCGGCTGGCGAACAGGGCGATGGTGGTGGCGCCGTGGCAGAAATGCGCGTGCAAGTGCCGGATCGACGGTTCGTCCAGCACGCTGTTGGCGATGAAGCCCGCCTGCAGGAACTCCTTGATGAACACGGTGCGCGGCCAATCCAGCAGGCCATCGCGGTATTTCACGCTCATCTTCAGGCATTCGGCCAGCGCAGCCAGGTAGCGCAAGGGCTTGCGGGCCAGCAGGCGGCCATGGGAGGCGGCGAAATTCGGCAGGTTCTCGATGAACCAGCGCGCGAAGCTGTGGCCGGTGAGGTCCGAGGCCTGGGGCAGATAGGTCACCGGGGCCTTGATGGCGTCGACCACGGCATGCTGCTTCTGGCCCTCCAGCTTCTTGATGGAGAAGATCGAAAGCTTGAGTCCCAGGGTCTCCAGCAGGTGGATTTCGTTGGTGATGAAGGTTTCCGAGGTGCGCGGAAAGCCCTTCAAGACGTAGGCGACCACCGCCTCGTCCGGCGTAGTTCTCATGTTGGAATCCTGTGAGGGTGGAAAGATCAGTCGGCGCGCACGATGCCTTTGCTGGCGGCCCAGTCGGCGGAGTTCGCGGTCTCGTCGCCCTCGTAGAGCAGGTCGTTGATGGACGCGCTGATGCGGGGCAGGCCGCCCATGTCGATCTTGTACAAGCGGCTGCAATGGATGTTGGTCCGGCCCAGTTCCTCCTGCACGGTGCCCATGAGCAGGTCGGCGTTCAGATGGCTGGGGTGGATGGCTCGCACCAGACCTTGCCGGGCCAGGCGTTCGGCCCGAATCCACTGTTCCTGGGCGGGCTTGACGCGTGGAACGATGATGGCGCGCTTGCGCAGGGTGAGCACTTCGCAGGTGGTGTTGTAACCGCCCATGCATACCACCAGGTCCGCCGCGTCCATGCAGGCCATCATGTCGGAGGTGAATTCCTGGACGATGACATTGGGGCAGTCCTGGGCCAGCACCTCGATTTGCAGGCGGCGCCCTTCGGACATTTCGGGGCCGCAGATCATCAGGGTCTTGACGCCCTCGCCGAGATCCTGGGCGGCCGCGCCTTCCAGATAGGTGCGCAGCAACTGATAGCCGTCCTCCCCGCCGCCGGCGGTGACCAGCACCAGTTGCTCATCAGGCCCGCAGCCGATCTGCGCGCGGATCTCGTCACCGGGCTTTTCGCTGCGCTCGCGGGCGATGTAGCCGCAGAACTGCACCTTGTCGTGCACTTCCTCGGGAAATTCATACTCCTCGCGCATGTCGTAGATCTCGGGCGAGCCCACCACCAGCACCTGGTCGTAATGGGACTGGATCGCCTGGTGGTAGCCGTTCTTCTTCCAAACGGGAATGGTGCTCTCGGGGCTGTCCAGAATGTCGCGCAGCAACAGCACCAGCTTGGCCTTGTGGCCGCGCCGCTGCATGAGATCCAGGGCGGCGCCCAGTTCGTCGCTGACGCCGTAGGGTTTCTTGTCGACCAGGATCAGGTCCGGGTCGAAATCCAGCACGGCGCTCAGGATGATGTTGCTGCGCAGTTTCACCAGGTGCTCGTACTCCATGTCCAGGAACTTCACGGTGTACTCGCCCTTGGTGGTGCGAGAGAGGCAGGGCAGCTTGATGTAGTCGATGCGGTCGGGAATCCGGAAGGCGTGCAACATGGGCGAACCGGAGAGGATCAGCACCGACACGTTGGGGTCGGAGTCAACCAGCGCTTGTGCGATGACGAGCATGCGACGGATATTCCCCAGGCCGAACGTATCGTGCGAATACACGATGATGCGTTTTTGTTGGTTATCAAGCTTCATGGACCGTACACCCCGTAGTTTGTTTTTCGTTCTCACGGGCGGCGATGACTGCCGCTCCAGTGGTTTACCACTTGTCAGCTTGGGCTCACAGGTCGGTAAATATTTTCTGTACTCGGAAGGTAGGTTCCGCTGCAGATGAGAATGGTTCAAATGAATTGTAAAAAAACTTCAATAAATACAGAGTGTCACAATCTGGCGACAGGCCTCTTGCGGGGCTTCTTGATGGAAAGATTCTCAATTAACAAGGGCTTGCACGGGGCTGTCGTGTTCTGCGGAACAAGCTGTTGCGTTAAATTCCCACGCCCTGGGATTGGTATTAACGCTGCTTCCTTTGAGACGTGGATCTGTTAACGGGACGAGGAAAAAATTGGCCGGGAATTCGGGGCAGTTCGTCAGTAAAGCCAGAGGCGGGAGCCTGGGCATACTGTTACCCCGGTCTGGGGGTGAAATTGCGGCAGCCCGCACAAACGCCGGGATTCGGGGGGCAGCAGTGCCAGTCTGATTCGCTCGGCGTAGGGGAGCGGCGCTGGTCGGAGCCCCGGATCGATGGACAGAAACGCCCGCCACGCTTCGGGGTAGCGCGCGCCGCGAATGTGGACCGGATCGGGGCCAAACCAGTCAGCCTCGGGGCGTTCGAAGCGCAGCCCTTCGGCCTGGGCCAGCCTGGCGAGGGCCTGGCTCAATGTTTCCGCGCGCGCCTGCACCTGCTCCAGGCTCAGCCTGCAAGCGGGTACCAAGATGGAGCGAAATATGAGATAGCGGAGCGGGGTGAGGCTGCGGATGGAGGCCATCGGCAGGTCGGTGAGAACGATGTCGTCCGTGTGGGCGCCAAGACGCCGCAGCGCCTCACCCACCCAATCCAGGGTCTGCTGCGGCGAAAAGCCATAGAGCAGATCGTTGCCTATATCGGTCACCAGGGCCCTGGCAGGGCGCGCGGGCTGGCATTCCAGCGCCTTCCAGATGCCTGATTGCAGGATGCCGGGCAACACCCTCAGCAACACACGGTTGCCGCTGCCATAGGAGCGGCCGTGGCCCAGGGCGGCAAAGACTTCCAATTCAGGGCCCCAGGCGGCGGTGGTCACGGCCAGGAATGAAGCGAAGCCACGGGTCAGGTTGCTGGCGCCCAGGGCGATGACGCGCTGTATTTCCGGTGGCTTCATGGGCTAAGGAATTTGCGGGCTTTTCCGCTTTGCCGCGAAGGGGTTAGCATGCAGCGACTCACCACATTCTTTGCCCCCGGGCTTTTTCCGGACCGGCAGCCAATGGCTGCTTCCCTATCAGACAGGAGGATCCCATGAATACCGATACGCCAGGGCACGCGGAGCGCCGGCAGTTTTGGCGCGCCGGCTTCCAGGCCAGCGCGCAGATGGTGCTGCGCGACGGCGCGCGCGATGCGGATATGATGAACATCTCGATGGATGGCGCACTGCTGGAACTGGCTTCCACGTCCATGCCGGCACTGGGTGAGCCCTGCGAACTGCGGTTGGAGTTGAATCCCGGCGGGGAAACCATCGTCATGCAGGCCAGCGTGAGCCATGTCGGGCCGGGCGGCCGGGTTGGACTGCGCCGCGCCTCCATCGATTGTGACAGCCTGACCCTGTTGCGGCGCCTGCTGGAACTGAACACCGGGGATGCGGCGCGCACCGAACACGAATTGCTGACGCTGTCCCGTTCGGGCTGAACCTGGCGGGCGGTCTCATGCCGCCCCGGGGCTCTGGAACCGGCTGCGATCGCGATAATGGCGGCTGTAGGCGGCGAAGCCCAGCGCGGTGATCAGCATCAGCAGCGTGAACAGCCAGAAGTAGTCCGCGCCTTGGAGCCTTGAACTGCCATCCGGCCGCTGCAAGGCGAAATTGACGGCGCTGGTGAACAGGTTACCCACCGCCACCGAGGCCAGATAGAAGGCCATGACCAGGGATTTCAGGCTGGCCGGTGCCTGGGTGTAGGAGAACTCCAGACCGGTGATGGACACCATCACCTCGGCGCCGGTCAACAGCAGATAGGCGAGCAATTGCCAGGCGATGGCAGGCTGTTCCCCGCCATCGATGCGTGTCTGCACCCAGGCGGTGAGGGCGAAGGACAGCACCGTCACCAGCAGCCCCAAGCCTATCTTGCGCAGTGGCGTGAGCGGCCACAGTCGGTCCAGAGCCGGGTAGACCAAACTCTGGAACAGCGGGACCAGCAAAATGATCAGCAGCGGGTTGGCCGCCTGGATCTGCGAGGGCAGCACCTCGAATCCGAACAGTATCCGGTCCATGTGATTGGCCTGCAGCACCCAGGATGAACCGGTCTGGTCGAACAAGGACCAGAACACCGCGATGAACAGATAGATGCCTCCAAGCCGCGCCAATTGGCGCAGGCAATCCCCCTGCAGGGCCTCCCGCAGCAGCGCCTTGCCGCCCGCCGGTATATGGGCGAAGCGGTAGCGTCCCGCCCAGAAGATCAGCGTGGCCAGCAGCATCAGCACACCGGGCATGGCGAAGGCCGCCGCCGCGCCGTGGTGGGCCAGCAGCCAGGGCGTCAGCAGCATGGAGGCGAAGGCCCCCAGGTTGATGGCCAGGTAAAACCAGCTGTAGACCAGGCCCAGCCGATGCCGGTTGCGATCGCAGAACTGGTCGCCCACGTGGGCCGACACGCAGGGCTTGATGCCGCCCGCGCCCAGGGCGATCAGGGATTGCCCGATCAAAAGGCCGGTCCGCGTGTCATCCAGGGCCAGAGCGAAATGGCCCAGGCAGTAGACCAGGGACAGGGCGATGATGGTCCAGAACTTCCCCAGCAAGCCGTCCGCGAGCAGCGCTCCCAACAGGGGCGTGAAATAGGTGACGGCGATGAACAAGTGAAAGTAACCCGTCGCCTCGTGTTCGCTCATGGGCGCCGGGAGGCCCTCCGCGCTCACCAGGTACTGGGTCATGAACACCACCAGGATGGCCCGCATGCCGTAGTAGCTGAAGCGCTCCGCAAACTCGTTGCCGATGATGTGGCCGATGCCGGGCGGCCATTCGCTGGTATCGAGGGGAGCCTTGCGGATGCGACGCACGGTCATGGGACATTCAGTCAGGGTAATTCTCCGATGTATCAGGGAGCACCCCGGGGCCTGATCCTTGAGCCAGGGCGCTATGTCGCACTACCAAGGAAATATACAGATTTTGCCATAAAGCAATCCACTTACATTCCAGAGTGAGCAGCCCCGCTGGCGCAATTCCGCGTGTACAGCCTTTTCCGGCGTGAATGTCGCCTTCAAGGCCAAGAATACCGATGGCAGCGCCAGCATGGCGGACGTCATGGCGACCTACAGCTGGGCCGGTATCTACCTGGGCAAGGTCGACGACTGACGCCGGATGGAGTAAGGCTGCCACCGGCGCAGGGACGCGCCCTTGAGAACGGGCGAATGGGCCGCTTCAGGGGCATTCTGGAGCCGGCCTATCCCGCGGAACAAAAAGAGGCTTTTGCGAGTCTTAATGAGCGCAAACAGAGACAAGAGGAAGGACAACATGAACGCAAAAGACAAAAACACGCTGAAGTCCATATCCCTGGTCGCCGCGCTGGCGGGCTTGCTCGCCACGGGCGGCGCGCAGGCGGGCGGTCATTATGGCCACGGTGGCAACACCGAGGTTCTGTATCAGTCCAAGGCGGCCAATCACGCCATTCACGGTTACCCCAGCAGCGTCCCCGCCGAGGTGTCGGCTGAGCCGCAGATGGTGTACGTGAGCCAGGCCTATGGGCCCGCCATCTACAGCTACCCGCATGTCGGCACCGAACAGGCCGTGCCCCTGGCCTATGAATACACCGACACCGCTTACGGCCAGGCCATCCACAGCTATGACCGGGTGAAAGTCGAGGGCGAAGTCAAGGTCTTGCCCTTGCTCGTCGACTGAAATCGCTCGCCGGGTTTTGTGGTCTATTGATTTGGCCCCAAAATACCCCCCCGGTATTTCGGGACGACGCCAAGGTCGGTACGCGCCCGACCTTGGCTGACGCGGCCTCTGGCCGCGCCGGGTCAGCCATGCCCCGCATTAACCCGGCCACAAAGGGCCGGGTTAATGGAGCTAGACCCCGGCGCAGCCTCGATGCCTCAGGCTTCGGCCCGCGCCTTCTCCGTGGCGATAGCCACGGCGGCGCTGCGGGTTTCCACGCCCAGCTTCTCGAACACATGCTCCAGGTGCTTGTTCACCGTGCGCGGGCTGCTGCCGAGGATCATGCCCACCTCGCGGTTGGTCTTGCCGCGCGCCACCCACATCAGCACCTCGGCTTCCTTGAAGGTCAGGCCCAGGCTGCCGCGCAGGCGTTCCAGGTTCCAGTCGCCGGAGCGCTTGTGCAGCATCAGCAAGAACTCCCCGCCGCTCTCCGCCGGGGCGACGCAGGCGGTGTAGCGGGCGCCGCCCTTGGTGGTGGAGAACTCGGGCACGAGAATCCCTGAGCGCAGGACCGGCTGCGCCCATTCCTTCAGGGCCGGGGGCAGGGTTCCCGGCACCGAGGCCGTGGATTCGCCCGCCAGCAGATCCGACAGCCATTCCGCCGCGGGCTCGGTCATCCAGGTGATGCGCCCGCCACCGTCCACCGCCATCGCCGCCAGCCCGCTCTGGGTCAGGGCCGTTTCGGCCCGGTGCACGGCGCGGGCCTGGGCCGTGTGGGCGCCGACCCGGGCCAGGACCTCCTCGTTGCGGATGGGCTTGACGATGTAGTCCACCGCGCCCTCGTCGAAGCCGCGCAGCAGATCGTCCAACTCGCCCAGGGCCGTCATGAAGATGACCGGGATGGCGGCGGTGGACGAATCATCCTTGAGCCGCCGGCAGGTCTCGAACCCGTCCATGCCCGGCATCATGCCGTCCAGCAGGATCACGTCCGGCTTCACATAGCGCAGTTGTTCCAGGGCACAGGCCCCGTCGGTGGCCACCAGCACGCGGTAGCCCGCTTCCTCCAGGGCGTCGGAGAGCAGGGCCAGGTTGGCGGGCACGTCGTCGACGATCATCACCGTACCTTGGGTGTGTAACGAGCGGTAACGCATGTCAGGCCTCCTGAAGAAATTGCTTGATGTCGGCAAGTCGGAAATCCTTGGCCAGCCCCTGCAGGTGCATGGCGAAGGGTAGATACTGGAAATCCTCGCTGGCCAGGTCCTGCAGCCGGTCGGTGAGTCCACGCAGATCGCCCATGCGCGCATACCGTTGCAGGGCCGCCAGGTGTTCGCCGGGCGGCAGGACCATGGGCGGCGGGGGAGCCAAATAAGGCGCGGGCACCGGGCCATAGGTCCAGTCCAGCGCCAGGTGCAGGCGCAGCTTGCGCAGCAGTTCGGGGATCTGAATGGGCTTGGCGATAAAGTTGTCGCAACCGGCGGCAAAGGCGGATCGGCGGTCGGCCTGGTAGGCGTTGGCGCTGATGACGATGAGGGAGGCGCGGCAGCCGGCTTCGCGCAGGCGACGGGCGGCTTCGGCCCCGCCCATGCCCGGCATGATCAGGTCCAGCAGGATCAAGTCAGGGGGATTGTCCATGGCCCGCTTCAAGCAGTCCTCGCCGCTGGCGGCCTCCTCCACCTCGAAGCCCAGAGGTCGCAGGATGGAGATCAACAGGCCACGGTGTTCGGCCTGGTCGTCGACCACCAGCACTGACCGGCGCGGCCCGGCATAACCGCTGATTTCGGACGGCTCCTCCGCCGGCGCCTGGCTGCGCAGGTCCGGAAGGAACAGCTTGACGGTGAAGCAGGCGCCCAGTCCTGGCTGACTCTTCAGACTCAGTTCGCCGCCCATGATCTCGGTGAGGATCTTGCAGATGGTCAGCCCTAGCCCGCTGCCGCCCACGGCGCTATTGCGCGCGCTCTCCAGACGGTTGAAGGGCAGGTAGATGCTGTCCTGCTGGTCTTCGGGGATGCCTTCGCCGGTGTCGATCACCTGGAACTGGGCCACCTCGCCGCTGTAGCTGACGCGCAGGATCACTTCGCCATGCCGGGTGAACTTGACCGCGTTGCCCAACAGGTTGATGAGGATCTGGCCGACCCGCTTCTCGTCGCCTCGGATGCGCTTGGGGAGCGTGTCGGTGATCTGGCAGCGGAAGCCCAGGCCCTTGGCTTCCGCCTGGGGCTTGAACATGCGCACCATCTGATCCACCAAGGCGGTGAAATCGATGGGTTCGCGCGCCAGTTCCAGCTTGCGCGCTTCGATGCGGGCGATATCGAGAATGTCCTCCACCAGGCGCGCCAGGTGCTCGCCGCTGCGTTCGATGATTTCCACCGCATCGCGCCGGTGCAGCGGGATGGCGGGGTCCTTCTTGAGGATCTGCGCATAGCCCAGAATGCTATTCAGCGGTGTGCGAATCTCGTGGCTCATGCCGCCGAGAAAGCGGCTCTTGGCCTGATTGGCGCGGTCGGCGGCCTCGCGCGCCTCCTGCAACTGGGCGTCGGTCTTGCCATGCTCATCGATCTCCTTGAGCAGGCGCAGGGTCTGGCGGTTGGATTCCTCCTGGGCCACCTGGCGGCTTTCGTTGTTCAGTACCAGCCACCAGGCGCCAAGGCCCAGGAAGACCAGCAGCGAGCAGTAGACCTTGATGAAGTTGGCGTGCAGCAGGGCCGCCATGGCTGGCGCATCATCCAGGCCCAGGAGGTCCTGGTAGTAGATCACCCCCAGGAAGACCCCGGTGACGGCGGCCAGCAGGGCATAGATCAGGGCGAACTGCAGCAGCCGCAGTTTCAGGCGTGGCGACAGGCGCGGCGGCAGCACCCATTCCGCAAGGCGCTGCAACTGGCTGTCCAGGCGCGCCTGGGGCTTGCAGGAATCATGGCAACGGGCGTCCAGGGTGCAGCAGAGGGAGCAGATGGCGTCCTGGTAGGCCGGGCAATAGGCCTTGTCCTCCGCCTCGAAGTGGTTGTTGCAGATGCAGCAGCGCGCCTGGGCGTCAGCCTTGCCCCAGTGCTCGCGGTCGCGGGCGGTGTAATAGCGGCCGGCGGTAAGCCGCGCCAAGAGCGGTGTCAGCGCGAAGGCGAGACCCAGGGCCAGGAAGGGCGAAAAAGCCTGGGGCACTTCCCCGAACAGGCCCAGGTAGGCGGCGATGGACACCGCCGAGGCGCTGAGCATGGATACCACCCCCACCGGGTTGATGTCGTAGAGGTAGGCGCGCTTGAATTCCACATGGGCGGGGCTCAGTCCCAGGGGCTTGTTGATTACGAGATCCGCCACCAGGGCGCCGATCCAGGCGATGGCCACATTGGAGAACAGGCCGAGCACGCGCTCCAGGGCGCCGAACACGCCCAGCTCCATGAGCAGCAGGGCGATGGCGACGTTGAACACCAGCCACACCACCCGGCCGGGATGGCTGTGGGTAAGGCGCGAGAAGAAATTGGACCAGGCCAGGGAGCCGGCATAGGCATTGGTCACGTTGATCTTGACCTGCGAGACCACCACCAGCAGCACGGTGGCCGCCAGCGCCCACTGGGGACTGGCGAAGAGCTGGCCGTAGGCCACCAGATACATCTGGGTCGGTTCGTGGGCGTGTTCGCTGGCCACGCCGTGGCGAATGGCGAGATAGGCCAGGAGCGCCCCACCCAGTTGCCGCGCCACCCCCATGAAGATCCAGCCCGGCCCCGCTATCAAGGTAGCGGCCCACCAGCGCAGCCGGTTTTCGGGCGTTTTCTGCGGCAGGAAGCGCAGGAAGTCCACCTGTTCGCCGATCTGCGCCACCATGGAAAAGGCGACGGTGCAGGCGGCCCCAAACGCGACCCAGTTGAAACCCAGCGGAGCGCCGGCGGCGCCTTCGAAGGTCACCAGGCCCGCCAGGGCCTGGGGTTCCTTCCACAGGATGGCGGCGAAGGGCGCGATCAACAGCGCCAGCCACAGGGGCTGGGTCCACAATTGCAGCCGGTTGATGTTGGTGATGCCGTAGGTCACCAGGGGCACGATCACCAGGGCGCTGATCAGGTGCGCCAGGGCGATGGGAATGCCGAAATACAGTTCCAGCGCCAGGGACATGATGGAGGCCTCCAGCGCGAACAGGGTGAAGGTGAAGGAGGCGTAGATCAGGGAGGTGAGGGTGGAGCCGATGTAGCCGAAGCCCGCGCCGCGGGTCAGCAAGTCCATGTCGATATGGTGCTTCGCGGCGTAGTAGGCGATGGGCAAGCCGGTGAGGAATACGATGAGTCCCACGGCGAGGATCGCCCAACAGGCGTTCTCGAAGCCGTAATGGATGGCCAGGCTGCCGCCGATGGCCTCCAGGACCAGGAAGGAAATCGAGCCGAAGGCGGTGTTGGCCACCCGCCATTCCGACCACTTGCGGAAGGAACGGGGGGTGAAGCGCAGGGCGTAGTCTTCCAGGGTCTCGTTGGCGACCCAGGCGTTGTAATCGCGCCTGATCTTGGCGATGGACTGCTGACCCAGTGCCCCCACGTAGCGGTATTCCTCATGCGATCGTTGTCTGCGGCAGCGCCTTTCTGATGAGCGCCTTCGGTGCGGCTTGGATTGCGGCCGCTATGGCAGGGATTGCATGCAAACAACAGGCCGTTGCGCTAATGCCACGGACAAACCGCAGCAGAGCGCTCGGAATCTGGTCTTTCACGGAATGGCGGGGGCGGGGGCGTCGCGAGGGCCTGCTGCGCCACGGTGCATTCACCGCGTGGATGCACTGGCGTGGTGCAGATTGGGCGCGTGCTGCCCCTCGGCGGCCACCCCCGGCAGAAACCGGTCAAGCCGCCTGGCTGTTGCGGATGGCGATGGCGGTGGCGGCGGCGCGGGTCTCCACGCCGAGCTTCATGTAAACGTGGTCCAAGTGCTTGTTCACCGTGCGCGGGCTGATGCCCAGAATCTCGCCGATCTGCCGGTTGGTCTTGCCATAGGCGACCCACATCAGGATTTCCGCCTCGCGGGCAGTCAAGCCAAGCTGCTCGCGCACCGAGTCCATGGCCCAGGCCTGTCTCTCTTCTTTCTCCTCCTTTTCCTCGCTGATCCAGAGGATACCGCCGCGCAGACCCGCGTCGGGCTTGATGGTGGCGTTCATGCGCACGCCATTCGGGGTCACGCCGAAGCCGCACACGGCCTCGGTTCCCTGGGCCAAGGCTACCCGCGCCCATTCGGCCAGTTCAGCCGGCAGTCTCCCGCAGTGGTTGCAGCGGCTCTCGCACTCCGGGTAGTTACGCGTCATCAGATGCTGCGCCTGGTCCGTCATCCACAGCACATTGCCCTCGGCGTCCAGGGCCACCGCCGCGCGCTCCATGCTTTCCAGGGCGGCGCGCGCTTGCCGCGAGTGGCGGGAGCGGCGCAGGTGCGACTGGATGCGCGCCACCACCTCGGTGGGCCGCACGGGCTTGACCACATAATCCACGGCGCCGTCGGAAAATCCCTGCACCATGTGCTCGGTATCGTCCATGGCGGTCATGAAGATCACCGGGATGTCTCGTGTCGCGGGGTCGGCCTGGAGCCTTCGGCACAGTTCGAAGCCGTCCATGCCCGGCATGATCAGGTCCAGCAGGATCACGCTGGGCTGGATTAGCTTGAGCTGTTCCAGCGCCATGTAGGCGTCCAGGGCCACCAAGGCCACCAGGCCGGCCTGATCCAGGGCGATGGTGAGCAGGCTGAGGTTCGCGGGGGTGTCGTCGACGATCAGCACGACTTCCCGGTCCGGCAGTTTGACGGTGCTCATGGCTCTATTCTCCGCTGAACAGTTGCTGCAGTTCCCTCAGGCGGTATTGCTTCGCCAGGGCTGTGGCATGGGCCACGAAGGGGCGGTAGGCAGGGTCTTTGCCTTCCAGGTCCCGGAGGTAGTTTTCGATGCCGCTGATGTAGCCGATCTGTGCGAAGTGCAGCAGGCCTTTCAAGGTGTCCGAAGCCGGCAGGCACAGTTCCGCCGGGGCCTGGGGCGCGCGCGAGGCCGTCGCGCCGTTGATGGGCCTGGGCTGCTCGTAGCGCCATTGCAGGCCCAGCAGGGCCTTCAGCTTGTCCTTGAGTTCCGACATGCGCACTGGCTTGGCGATGTAATCGTTGAAGCCGGACTCCATGGCGGCGGTGAAGTCCGATTCGTAGGCGTTCGCCGACACCACGATCATGGGGCCCTGGTAACCGCTCCGGCGCAGCAGGCGCGCCGTCTCGAAGCCGTCCATCACCGGCATGATGAGGTCCATTAGGACCAGGTCCGGCGCCGCCTGGGCCACCGCTTCCAGGCAGGAAGCGCCCGAGTCGGCCTGGCGCACCGAAAAGCCCAGCCCGGTGAGCAGGCTGACCAGCATGGCGCGCTGCGCCGGGTGGTCGTCCGTCACCAGGATGGTGCGGCGCTGGCCATGGTAGCCGCTCACCCAGTCCGAGGTGGCCTGGGGCGCGGTCCCGTTCAGCTTGGGCAGGAACAACCGCAGGCGGAAGGTGCTGCCCTGGCCCGGCTCACTCTCCAGGGTGATCTCGCCGCCCATGTTATCGGTGAGCATCTTGGTGACGGTGAGGCCGAGCCCCGTGCCTTCCGTGTGGTACTGGCTGACCGAGGCCAGGCGCTGGAAGGGCTGGAAGATAACCTCCTGGTCTTGTCGGGCGATCCCGATGCCGGTGTCCCGGACTTCGAAGTGGGCGATCTCCCCGGCATAGCGCACCCCGAACAGCACTTCGCCCTGGGGGGTGAACTTGACGGCGTTGCTCAAGAGGTTCATGAGAATCTGCCGGATGCGGCGCTGATCGCCCTTGACCAGCAGGGGCAGCGTGCCCTGCACGTCCAGGCGGAAGGCCAGGCCGCGTTTCTCCGCTTCCAGTTGGCTGAAGCTGGACAACTGGTTGATCAGTAGCGGCAGTTCGAAGGGTTGCGGGCGCAATTGCAGGTTGCGCGACTCGATGCGGGCGATATCCAGCATGTCGTCGATCAGGGCCAGCAAGTGCTCGCCACTTTGATGCACGATGTTGACGTACTCCCGATGCTTCTCGGCCAGGTTCGGGTCGGCCAGGACGATCTCGCTGTAGCCCAGGATGCTGTTGAGGGGGCTGCGCAACTCGTGGCTCATGCCGCCCAGGAAGCGGCTCTTGGCCAGGTTGGCCTTGTCCGCGACGTCCCGCGCCTGGGCCAGCTTGGCGTCGGTGCGGCGGTGTTCGTCGATTTCCTTGAGCAACAGCCGGGTCTGCTTGTTGGATTCGTCCTGGGCCGTGCGCCGGCTGTCCTCGGTGAGCACCAGCCACCAGGCGCCGATGCCCATGAGCACCAGCAGGGCCAGGTAGATCTTGAGGAAGCCCGAGGCCAGGAAGTCGCCATCGGCGCCGGTGACCGCCGGGTACTGGATCAGCTCCTGGTAGTAGATGATGCCCACCACCGCCGCCAGCACGGTGGCGAGGCTGATGAAGACCACCAGATACTGCACGATGCGGGTGCGCACCACCGCCGGCAGCGACGCCGGCAGCAGGAAGGACGCGGCGGCGCCGATCTGTTCGGCGATGCGCGCGGAAGGCTTGCAGGCGTCGCCGCAGCGGGCGTCCAGGCTGCAGCACAATGAGCAGATCACCCCTTCGTAGACCGGACACACCGTTTTGTCCTGGGGTTCGAAGTCGCGGCCGCAGATGCAGCACTCCTGATGTTCCAGTTGCGCCACGTCAGGGCGCTCGCGGGCGATGTAGAAGCGGCCGCGGGTCAGCGCGGCGATGACGGGGGCCAGCAGGAAGGCGGTGAGCAGGGCGATGAAGGGCGCGAAGGACTGGTAGGGCTCGCCGAAGAGCCCGCCGTGGGCGGCGATGGCCAGGGCCGAGGCGATGAGCATGGAGCCGACGCCCACGGGGTTGATGTCGTAGAGGTGGGCACGCATGAATTCCACATAGGGCGGGCTCAGCCCCAGCGGTTTGTTCACCACCAGGTCCGCCACCAAGGCCCCCACCCAGGCGATGGCCACGTTGGAATAAAGGCCCAGCACCTGGTCCAGGGCGCCGAACACCCCCAGTTCCATGAGCAGGAAGGCGATCGCCACGTTGAATCCCAGCCACACCACGCGGCCGGGGTGGCTGTGGGTGAGGCGCGAGAAGAAGTTCGACCAGGCCAGGGACCCGGCATAGGCGTTGGTCACATTGATCTTCACCTGGGACAGCACCACGAACACGGTCATGGCCAGGGCCGCCACCCGGGGATCGGCGAAGACATACTGGAAACCGGCCAGATACATCTGGGTGGGCTCGCTGGCGCGCTCCAGCGGCACCTCGTGCTGCACCACCACGAAGGCGAGAAAGGCGCCGCCGAACTGCTTGGCCATGCCCGGCACGATCCAGCCCGGGCCCGCCACGAGGTTTGCGATCCACCAACGCTTGCTGTTGGCGGGCGTCTTCTCCGGCAGGAAGCGCAGGAAATCCACCTGCTCGCCGATCTGCACGATGAGGGAGAAAGCCACCGTCGCCGCCGCGCCGAAGGCGAGGGGCGAAAACCCGGTTCCGAGTTCGTTGCGGCCGGCGAAGGTCTGCCAGTCGCTGATCAATTCCGGCTTGCGCCACAGGATCATCAGGAAAGGCAAGACCATCAGCACCAGCCACAGGGGCTGGGTCCAGGCATGCAGCCGGCTGATCCAGGTGATGCCGTGGGTGACCAGGGGAATGATGGCCAGGGAACTGACGATGTAGGCCACCGGCAGCGGGATGTCCAGATACAGCTCCAGGGCCAGGGACATGATGGCCGCTTCCAGGGCGAAGAAGATGAAGGTGAAGGAGGCGTAGATCAGCGACGTGATCGTCGAGCCGATATAACCGAAGCCCGCGCCGCGGGTGAGCAGGTCCATGTCCAGGTTGTAGCGCGAGGCGTAGTAGCTGATGGGCAGGCCGGTCAAGAAGATCAAGGCGCCCACCACCAGGATCGCCCAGGCGGCGTTGGTGAAGCCGTAGTTGATCACCAGGGTGCCGCCGATGGCTTCCAGGGCCAGGAAGGACACCGCGCCCAAGGCCGTGTTGGCCACCCGGAACTCGGACCATTTGCGAAAGCCCTTGGGCGCGTAGCGCAGCGCATAGTCCTCCATCATCTCGTTGGCGACCCAGGTGTTGTAATCCCGGCGGGTCTTGAGGATCTTCTGCGGCGGCGTGGTCATGGCATCTCGTCAATCGGGTCGGCGGCCGGGGCCGCCGTCAGCATCAATCAGGCATCAGCAATCGCCATGCCTTGGCGCCGCCGGTCAGGGAACTGCGCGGTGCCCGGGCCGCATTCCATGGCGTGCGTGCACCGGGTCAGGGCGCGCCGCACCGCGCAGGACACGCGCGTTATCTAATCCCATACCCCGACAGTTCCCAATAAGTCATTTGACTTAGCCGTCAATCGACGAATTGTCCCCGGGGCCCGCGCGCTGCGTAATAGGTCCCGACGCGGGAATCGGCTGCCGCCACACGGCATGCCGGCCGCCCGCAACGGTTCCAGCCCACTTCCTGACAGCACGAGAGGCACATCATGACGCTACGTTCCTATCTGGCTCCGCACGGGCCCGCCTGGCGCACCCTCGCCGCCGGCATTGCCATGGGGCTCGCCCTGGCGGCGCCCGCCACCCGGTCCGCCGAGGTGAACACCACCGGCCTCGCCGTCACCGACAGCACGGTCACCGTCGGTGACCTGCATTCTGCCACCGGCACCATGGCCATCAGCGAAATCGGATCGATCCAGGCCGAACTGCTGGCCATCGATCAGATCAACGCCATGGGCGGCGTGCTCGGACGCAAGATCCAGGTGATCAAGGAAGACGGCGCCAGCGACTGGCCCACCTTCGCCGAGAAGGCCCGCAAGCTCCTGGTCAAGGACAAGGTGGCTGCGGTGTTCGGCTGCTGGACCTCGGCCTCGCGCAAGGCGGTGCTGCCGGTGTTCGAGAAGGAAAACGGCCTGCTCTACTACCCGACCTTCTACGAGGGGCTGGAGCAGTCCAAGAACGTGATCTACACCGGCCAGGAGGCGACCCAGCAGATCATCGCGGGCCTGGACTGGGTGGCGAAGGAGAAGGGCGCCAAGACCTTCTTCCTGATCGGCTCGGACTACATCTGGCCGCGCACCTCCAACAAGATCGCCCGCAAGCACATCGAGAACGTGCTCAAGGGCAAGGTGGTGGGCGAGGAATACTACCCCCTGGGCCACACCAACTTTCGCTCCCTCATCAACAAGGTCAAGCTGGCCAAGCCCGACGTGATCTACAGCGTCGTGGTGGGCGGCTCAAACGTGTCCTGGTTCAAGCAGTTGAAGGCGGCTGGCATCACCGCCGACAAACAGACCTTGCTCACCATCTCCACCACCGAGGACGAGGTGAAGGGCATCGGCGGGGAGAACGTGGTGGGCTTCTATTCCGCCATGAAGTACTTCCAGTCCCTGGATAACGAAAACAACAAGAAGTTCGTGGAGGCCTTCAAGGCCAAGTACGGCGCCGACAGCGTGATCGGCGACGTGACCCAGGCCGCTTACCTCGGCCCCTGGTTGTGGAAGGCGGCGGTGGAGAAGGCCGGCAGCTTCGACGTGGACAAGGTGGCGGCGGCATCGCCCGGCATCGAGCTCAAGACCGCGCCGGAAGGCTACGTCAAGATCCATCCCAACCATCACCTGTGGAGCAAGCTGCGCATCGGCAAATGGAAGAAGGACGGCCAGGTGGACGTGGTCTACGAGTCCGGCCTGATCGAGCCCAACCCCTTCCCGGAGGGCTACCAGTAAGCGCATGAACGGTGCCCCGGGAACGTTCCCGGGGCACCCTAGACCCAGCGAATTCAACCAGGAGCAGCGCCATGGGCGACGCAAGCAGTTCCGAAATCTTCGCCACTTTACTGATGCAGGGCTTCGCCGGCCTCAGCCTCTTCAGCGTGTTGCTGCTGATGGCCCTGGGGCTGGCCATCATCTTCGGCCAGATGGGCGTGATCAACATGGCCCACGGCGAGTTCATGGCCATCGGCGCCTACACCACCTATGTGATGTCCCAGTTCGCACAGGAGCACGAGCTGCTGGACGTGTATTTCCCGTTCGCCCTGCTGGCGGCCTTCATTATCGCCGGCGCGGCGGGTTATTTGATGGAGATCCTGCTGATCCGCCATCTGTACAAGCGGCCTCTGGATACCTTGCTGGCCACCTGGGGTGCCAGCCTGATATTGCAGCAGATCTTCCGCTCCGCCTTCGGCGCGCGTGAAGTCAGCCCCGAATTGCCGGAATGGATCATGGGCTCCATGCAGCCCGCCGAGGGCATCGACCTGCCCATCAGCGGCCTGTTCGTCCTCGGGCTGTCCGCCGTGGTGACCGCCGGCGTGGCGCTGATGCTGTTCAAGTCGCGCTGGGGCCTGGGCGTTCGTGCCATCAGCCAGAACCGGGTGATCGCCGGAGCCGTGGGGATCGACACCAAGCGCATCGACCGCCTCACCTTTGCGCTGGGCTGCGGACTGGCGGGTGTTGCGGGCGCGGCCTTCACCACCATCGCCTCTACCGGTCCCACCAGCGGTTCCCTCTACATCGTCGACACCTTCCTCGTGGTGGTGTTCGGCGGCGCCGCCAGCATCCTCGGCACCATCGCCTCCGCCTTCGCCATTGGCCAGGCGCAGTCGGTGCTGGAGTTCCTGATGACCGGCTCCACCGCCAAGGTGCTGACCCTGGTGTCGGTGGTGCTGATCCTGATGATGCGGCCGGAGGGCCTGTTCTCGGCCAAGGTTCGCCGCTGAACACGCAGAATACAAAAATCGGAGAACGAAGATGACGCGCCTGATCGACTTGTACCGACGCATACCCGCGGAGTGGCGCCAACTGGCCATCCTCGCCGCGCTGATTTTCCTGGTGTTTCCCCTTGGGCTCAGCCTGTTCCGGCTCAACCTGGTTGGGAAGTACCTGAGCTTCGCCTTCGTCGCCCTCGGGCTGGTGCTGTGCTGGGGCTACGGCGGCATCCTCAGTCTGGGGCAGGGGGTGTTTTTCGGCATGGGCGGCTACTGCATGGCCATGTTCCTCAAACTGGAGGCCTCGGACCCGGTGAGCACCGCCATCCAGAGCACGCCGGGCATTCCCGATTTCATGGACTGGAACCAGCTCACGGCCTTGCCCTGGTTCTGGGAACCCTACCACAGCCTGGCCTTCACCCTCTTGGCCATCCTAGTGGCGCCCACGCTCCTCGCCTATCTGCTGAGCCTGGCCATGTTCAAGCGGCGGGTGGGCGGGGTGTATTTCGCCATCATCACCCAGGCCGTGGCGCTGATCCTGAGCACCCTCATCGTCGGCCAGCAGGGCTACACCGGCGGCATCAACGGCATCACCGACCTCAAGACCCTCATGGGCTGGGACATCCGCACCGACAGCGCAAAGTACGTCCTGTACTTCGTCAATGCCGTGCTGCTGATGCTGTGCCTGCTGGCCAGCCGCTTCATCCTGGGCAGCAAGCTGGGCCTGCTGCTGGTGGCCATGCGCGACAAGGAGGAGCGGGTGCGCTTCTCCGGCTACAGCGTGGCGGACCTGAAGGTCTTCATCTTCTGCGTGGCCGCCATGTTCTCGGCCATCGGCGGGGCCATGTTCACCCTGCAGGTGGGCTTCATGTCGCCCTCCTTCGTGGGCATCGTGCCGTCCATCGAGATGGTCATCTTCGCCGCCGTGGGCGGACGCTTGTCCCTGGTGGGCGCGGTCTACGGCTGCCTGCTGGTGAACTACGGCAAGACCTATTTCTCCGAGGCCTTCCCGGATCTGTGGCTGATCCTCATGGGCAGCCTGTTCATCGGCGTGGTCATGTTCTTTCCCAACGGCCTGGCCGGCCTGTTCGCCTCGGGCCCCATCAAGCCCTTCGTGGATTTCTGGCGCTGGCTGACCACCTTGCGCCACCACCTGCCGGCGGATCGCAGCCATCCCATCAACCAGAAAGGCTGAGGTGAAACCATGACCGCACACAAAGATTTTCTGCTGGCGGTGGAAGGCATCACCGTCTCCTTCGATGGTTTCAAGGCGGTGGACGAAGTGTCCCTCTACCTGGACCCGGGGGAGGTGCGGGTCATCATCGGACCCAACGGCGCCGGCAAGACCACCCTGGTGGACCTCATCTCCGGCAAGACCAAGGCCAGCTCTGGCTCGGTGATGTTCAAGAACATCGAGCTGACCCGCCTCAAGGAGCACGAGATCGTGCGACAGGGCCTCGGCCGCAAGTTCCAGACGCCATCCATCTACGAGGACCTGAGCGTCTACCAGAACCTGGTGGTGTCCTTTCCCCGCGGCCGCGGCGTGTTCGGCAGCCTGTTCTTCCGCAGCACCCCCGACGTGGAGTCGCGGGTGCGTTCCGTGGCCGAGGAGATCCAGTTGGCGGACAGCCTGGACACCCAGGCGGGGCTGCTCAGCCATGGCCAGAAGCAGTGGCTGGAGATCGGCATGCTGCTGATGCAGGACCCGGAACTGCTGATGCTGGACGAGCCGGTGGCGGGCATGAGCGTGCGCGAGCGGCAGCAGACCGCCGAGCTGCTTCAGCGCATCAGCCAGAACCGCTCGGTGCTGGTGATTGAGCATGACATGGAGTTCGTCCGCGCCATCGCCCACAAGGTCACCGTGCTGCATCAGGGAAAGGTGCTGGTGGAAGGCAGCATGGAGCGCGTGCAGTCCGACCCGCGGGTGATCGAGGCCTATCTCGGCCATTGATCCCTAAGCCGCCCCATTGAATCAAGAGGTCACACCATGCTGGAAGTACGCAATCTGAACTGCGGATACGGGCAAAGCGCCGTGATCCACGACCTGGCCTTCACCGTGGGCGAGAACGAGATTCTCGCGGTGATGGGCCGCAACGGGATGGGCAAGACCACCCTGTTCAAGACCCTCATGGGCATCCTGCCAGTGGCGTCCGGCTCGATCCGGCTGAAGGGCGCGGAACTGGCCCACGACGAGAGCTTTCAACGTGTGCGCAAGGGCCTGGCCTACGTGCCCCAGGGGCGCATGGTGTTCCCCACCCTCAGCGTGGAGGAGAACATCCGCACCGGCATGCACCAGCCGAAGATGAGCAGCGTCCCCAGCGAGATCTACGACATCTTCCCGGCTCTGTTCGACATGCGCAGGCGCAAGGCAGGCAATCTCTCGGGCGGCCAGCAACAGCAGTTAGCCATCGCCCGCGCCCTGGTGAGCGAACCGGCCGTGCTGCTGCTGGACGAGCCCACCGAGGGCATCCAGCCCTCCATCATCAAGGAACTGGCCCGCACCCTGGACACCATCCGCAAGCTCAAGAACCTATCCATCCTGGTCTCCGAGCAGGTGCTCAGCTTTACCCTGGACATGGCGGACCGGCTGCTGGTGCTGGAGAAAGGCCGTTTCGTGCACGAAGCCCAGCGTGAGGACGCGGACGTGGAATCCATCGCCCGCTTCCTTTCGGTCTAGGCGCAGTGATTGGTTGCCGGCGGCCGTGGCGGTTCAAGGCGCTCCGCCACGGCTTTTCCGGCGGGGCGCGGCATTCGCTTCGCCAACGCGACACAGGGATGTGACGCTTTTTTGGGCGTAATGCCCTGCAACTGACTTCGGGGGCAGCACGCCCGCGAAACCGGAGACGACCCGATCAGGAACGGTGTTCGACTCATTTCCTATCAACCGGAGGTTCCCATGGCTGACACCCTAATCAAGATCGACCTGTCCCAATCGCCCTATGACAACGACATGGTGCACAACCGCTGGCACCCGGACATTCCCATCGTGGCCTGGGTCAATCCCGGCGACGACTTCATCATCGAGACCTACGACTGGACCGGCGGCTTCATCAAGAACAACGACAGCGCCGACGATGTGCGCGACATCGATCTGACCATCGTGCACTTCCTCAGCGGTCCCATCGGCGTGAAGGGGGCCGAGCCCGGCGATCTGCTGGTTGTGGACCTGCTGGACGTGGGGGCCAAGCCCGAGAGCCTCTGGGGCTTCAACGGCTTCTTTTCGAAAAAGAACGGCGGCGGCTTCCTCACCGATCACTTCCCCCTGGCACAAAAGTCCATCTGGGACATCAGCGGCATGTTCACCCATTCCCGACACGTGCCCGGCGTGAACTTCGCCGGCTTGATCCATCCCGGCCTCATCGGCTGCCTGCCCGACAAAAAACTGTTGGACACCTGGAACGAGCGGGAAATGGACTTCATCGCGTCCGACCCTGACCGGGTTCCGCCCCTGGCCTGCCCGCCCTGCGGACCCACCGCCCACATGGGACGGCTGAGCGGCGATGCCAAGGACAAGGCCGCGGCCGAAGGCGCGCGCACGGTGCCGCCCCGCGAGCACGGCGGCAACTGCGACATCAAGGACCTCTCGCGCGGCTCGCGCATCTATTTCCCCGTATACGTTGACGGCGGCGGCCTGTCCATGGGCGACCTGCACTTCAGCCAGGGCGACGGCGAGATCACCTTCTGCGGGGCCATCGAGATGGCGGGCTGGCTGCACCTGAAGGTGGACATCATCAAGGACGGCGTGTCCAAGTACGGCATCAAGAACCCGGTGTTCAAGCCCAGCCCCATCACCCCCAATTACAACGACTACCTGATTTTCGAAGGCATTTCGGTGGACGAATGGGGCAAGCAGCATTACCTGGACGTGCACGTTGCCTACCGCCAGGCCTGCCTCAACGCCATCGAGTACCTGACCAAGTTCGGCTATTCCAAGGCCCAGGCCTATTCCATCCTGGGCACCGCGCCGGTCCAGGGCCACATCAGCGGCGTGGTGGACATACCCAATGCCTGCGCCACCCTATGGCTGCCCACGGATATCTTCGACTTCGACGTGATGCCCAGTTCCAAGGGGCCGGTGAAACATATCACCGGCGGCGTCGACATACCCATGTCGCCAGACCTCAACTGACCGAGGGAGAGGAACAAAAAGCCGCGTTCCCATGCCCTGCGTGGGAACGGGAACACCAACCTAGAAGGGGGAATCCATGCCCATCTACGAATACGACTGTCCCCGGTGCGGTGATTTCACGGCGCTGAGGCCCATGGCCCAGTACCGCGAACCGCATCCCTGTCCTGATTGCGGCGAACCGGCCCCCA
This sequence comes from Methyloterricola oryzae, assembly GCF_000934725.1. Classification (NCBI taxonomy): domain Bacteria; kingdom Pseudomonadati; phylum Pseudomonadota; class Gammaproteobacteria; order Methylococcales; family Methylococcaceae; genus Methyloterricola; species Methyloterricola oryzae. Next base: position 486,341 of record NZ_JYNS01000002.1, on the reverse strand, counting down.
GGGCGGTTTTCAGCGCGCCGGGCCTGCCCCTGCTGAGCGCGGTGGCCCGCACCGCCCATGCCACCAACGAACGCAGCGCCCATGCACCCAAGGTGTCGCGCAAGGGCGAGCGCGAGGCCAGTTCCAAACATGGCCCTGGCTGCGCCTGCTGCAAGCCCGGCGCGGCTTCCGCCCGGACGCGGGTGGCGCAGGACGGCTCCAAGAGTTTCCCCAGCAAGCGGCCCTGGATGATCTCCCATTGAAGGCCGGGGCTTCATAAACTAAAGGCAGGGATGCCTTCGGGCGCTGGCCTCGCCGACGATTACAGGCCGTTCAGGCTTCTTCCGCCACCGGCACCAATTCGGTGTCGGCTTCACTGCCGGCATCGGCGTAGCGCCCGCAGCCCCACAACAGGCTCGCCACGGCCAGATAGGCGGCGGCCATGGCAGGCGTCTTCATGAAGCCGATGGCCTCACCGTGCATGAATCCGAAGAAGGTCAGAAGAGCGGCCACCGTGGCGAACGCCGCGGCTCTGAGGAATTGCCGCTCGATGACGAACACGGCGATGGCGCAGAGCATCAGACCGCCCAGGATGGCGCCGTTGCCCAGGACCGTGAGCCCCTGGTAGAGCACGCCCACCTGGCCCAGCTTTTCCATGCCCAGCGCCGCAGCGCTGGTGCCCGCCGCACCGAGGACGTTGTCGATCTGCAGCTTGCCCCAGGCGGCGAGATGCGGCAAAAGGCCCAGAATGATGGCCGGGGCGTGTTTCCGGGGCGTTTCCTGAAAAGCCTGTGAGCCGATGAGCATGCCGATGTACAGCAATATGGGCGAGATGGCCACCACGGGGATCAGCGACATGAGCACCGAAACGATACCGAACCAGGACAGCAGCAAGACGGCAATGCCGGTGGCGGCGGAATAACCGATACGGCCGCCCATGGCTTTCCAGCCCGGGTGCCCGATGTATACCGCATTGATGAAGGGATTGCCCATCAAACAGCCGATCAGGCTGATGACGCCGTCGGCGGTCAGCACCCGGGTCGTGGGAAAACTGTCGCCGGCCACCGCGGCGCTCTCCACGTTGTCCAGGGCTTCCACCAGATCGTAGATGCCGAAAGGTATGGCCGTCACCAGGATGACGCCCAGGAACTCGAAGCCGGAGAACACGTGGCCGAAGGCCGGCAGGGGCACCGAGAATCCGAAGCCGGCCACCGACTCCCGCAGCTTGGCCAGGCTCATCCCGCCGTAGTCCAGGCCCAGCCCGGCCGACCCCCAGGCGATGAGGGTTCCGGCCGCGATCGCCACCAGACCGGCGGGTATGCCCTTGAAGAAGCGCACGCCTCCGAACCAGCTGACCAGGATGATGGCGAAGCAGACCATGCCGATGACCGGAGTCATGAATATCTCCAGGGCCGGCCGCATGGAAATGAAGGCGATGGACACCCCGGCCAGGGTTCCGAGCAGGGCGGCGCGCGGGGTGACGTGGCGCACAGTGGAGCCGAGGAAGCCGCCGACCATCAGCACGAAGCTCTGAATGAACACCCAGGTCAGCCCGGCTTCCCAGCCCTTGACCGGATCGCCCGTTGAAAGGCCGATGGGCAGCATGATCACGAAGGTGACCACGAACATGTGCGGGACGCTGACCCCGGAGGGCAGGGCACAGACATCACTGCGGCCGCTACGCCGGGCGAGGCCATAGGCCAGCCAGGCATAGTACAGCGTGCTCAGGAACAGCATCAGGCCGGTGGCCGGCAGGATGCGCCCAAACACCAGTTCGTCGGGCATGTGAAGTACGAAGCGCATCAGGCCGGTCAGCACCAGCAGGTTAACCAGGATGTTGGTGCCGAAGCCGAACAGCGCATTCCAGTCGCCGGGTGTCCACAGTGCGGGTTTGCTTGCAGTCATGGCCTGCCTCCTAAATTAAGCGGGAATGGGTTGTGCGACGCGCGGTGCGAGCGCCGTCAGGAGATCGTGGGACGTGGTCACCCAGCCCAGGATGCCGCCCTGGGCATGGATCATCTGCAAGGCGACCTCATGGAAAACCGGGAAATAGGACGCGCAGCAATCACTCGGGACCAGGCAGCGGTAACCGCGGTCGTTGGCTTCGCGCACGGTGGTGTGCACGCAGATCTCGGTGGTGACGCCGCAGACGATGAGGTCGGAAATCCCGCGATGGCTGAGGATGGCCTGCAGGTCGGTGGCGTGGAACGCACCCTTGCCGGGCTTGTCCACCACCGGTTCGCCTTCCTCGGGATACAGCTCGGGCACGATGTCGTGGCCGGGTTCGCCCCGGATCAGGATGCGACCCATGGGGCCCGGCATGCCGATACGCAAATCCGGGTCGCCACGCTCCACCTTGGCTGGCGGCGCATCGCTCAGATCCGGGCGATGGCCTTCGCGGGTATGGATGACCAGCAGGCCGGCGCGCCTAGCCGCATTCAGCACGGCGCGGCACGGCGGGATGGCGGCCTGCAGCAGGTGGACGTCGTTACCCAGGGATGAGCCGAAGCCCCCCGGTTCGAGAAAATCCCGCTGCATGTCGATGAGCACGAGTGCGGTCCGCTCGGGACGGAAGCTGATGGGGTACGGCTGGGCCGCAACGGTGGTGGTGGTCATGCCGGTGGCCTTGCAGGAACGGGTACGGGAATCTATCCAGCAAGATTCCGGCCAGCGGAAAGGGAGGCCGACTGAAACTCCAACAGCTTGATAGTCAGGCGTTTAATAAGCTTCCAGCTTCATCTGGGCCTTCTTGTATACAAGGATGTATGCACAAAAATTGTGCCGGTGTTTAGTCCCGGTGCGCTGCGTTCCGTCCGGTCTGTGTGGATTAGGAGCGATCGACGGCGCGGAAAGCAATCTTGGAGTTGCTCTGAAGGTGCTCGCGGCTGACAAGTGCCGAGAAAGGCAGGTTGCGACCAAATCAGGGGATGGCGGGTTCCGCTCCGGGGTCCCGGGCGGATTGCAGCTTGTGCAGGGTGATCTTGCGGACTTCCGCCTTGCTGGCCTCGATATGGGATTGCAGCAGCATCCCGGCGGCAGCCGCCTTGCGTTGCATCAACAGGCGCAGGATCTGGGCGTGCTCCTCGTAGGTGGCACGGATCCGCTCGGACTGGGTGAAATCCAGGCGGCGGATGATGCGGATCTTCTCGGTGATGTCGCGATGGACCCGCAGCATCTCCACATTGCCGGTCGCCGCCAGCAGGCCTTGGTGGAAGGCTTCGTCCATGCCGGCGACTTCCCAGGGGTCTTCAAGCCGGGCGGACTCAGGGACCAGCCAGAGATCGGCGAGGGCGGTGAGGTCGGCGGGTTCCTCCCGGCTGCAGATCATGTCAACGGCCGCCAGTTCCAGGATGATCCGAAGGTCATAGCGCTGGTCGAACAACTTGAAGTCCAAGGGCTTCACGTTCCAGCCGTTGCGGTAGGCGACCTTGAGATACCCTTCCTGCTCCAGGCGGGTCAGCGCCTGCCGGACCGGGGTACGGCTGACCTGCATCTCCTCGGCGATGGCGATCTCGGTGAGGCGGTCGCCGGGCAGCAGGCGAAAGTCGAAAATGGCCTGCTTGAGCTGGTCGTAGACCTTTTCCGAGAGTCGTGGCGGGTGTCTGGCTTCGGATTTTCTCCCTGGCTTCATGCCAGGAAGCTTATATGGGCGGCGACGATTCGCCAACCCTGGGGCATGCGCACCCAGGTCTGGCTCTGCCTGCCCACAGGCTTTCCCGGACGGACGAATTCCGTGTTGACGGTGGCGAAGTCCCACGCGAAGGTGGTGATCACCGTGTTTTGCAGGACCCGCGCCAAGCCGGCCGGGTCGCGTGCCTGGCGGAACGCCCTGATCGCGGCCATGCCCAGAAGGTTTTCGGCGCTGCCGTAGCGCAGGGTGTGGGGACTGTCCCAGAACAGTTCGTCCAGCACGGCAATGTCGTTTTCCACCAATGCCTTTTCGTAGCGCAGGAATACCTCGCGAACTTCGGCGACGACCTTGGGGTCGTTGATGTCGGGGCTTATGGTCATCTTAGCCAGAGGGAATGCGGGCCGAAGCGAGGCCGGCCCTTTCAAGCGTCCAGGCCGCGCGCAGGCACAGGTCTTCGCGCCAGGGCGGGGCGATCAGCTGGACACCGATGGGCAGTCCGCCGTCCGGCCAAAGCGGGGCCACCGCGACCGGGAGTCCGATGAAGGAGATGGGCTGGGTCAACAGGCCCATGTTCGGCCGCACCGGCAGGGTTTCGCCGTTCAGCTCGAACTGTTCCTGCCCCAGCAGGGTCGTGGTCACCGGGGTGGCGGGCGCGATCAGCACATCGTAGCGATCAAACAAGGCCAGGGCTTGCTGCAGGAACCAACCGCGCAGCTTCTGGGCGCGCTGATACCAGTGAGCCGGCACCAGGCTGCCGGCCAGCAGGCGGTCACGGGAGAGGGGCTCGAAATCCGCATACCGCTCCCGCAAGCCTTGCAGGTGACGGCTGCCCCCTTCGCTGGCGGTGATGATGAAGGCCGCGGCGCGCGCCTCGGGGACACCGGAGAGATGAGCCAGGTCATCGGCTCCCAGTGCTCGGGCCGCCGCCTCCGCCGCCCAGCGCGCGGCGGGCCCAGCCCACTCGTCGAAATAGCCCGACAGCCTTGCGATACGCAGGCCCTCGCACGCCTTGTCCAATTCCCCTGAGGCGGGTTCGATCCGACGCTGGCTGCAGGCGTGATCGGCGGCGTGGTGCCCCTGGAGGGCATCGTAGACGAAGGCAAGGTCCTCGGTGTTGGCTGTCAGGGGTCCCAGGTGATCCAGGCTGTCCACGAAGGGAAAGGTACCACTGCGGGGCAGGCGCCCGTAGGTGGGTTTCAGGCCGAACACGCCGCACAGCGAGGACGGAACCCGGATCGACCCATTGGTATCCGAGGCCAGGGCCACAGGAACCAGGCCAGCCGCGACCGCCGCGCCGGAGCCGCCGGAGGAGCCTCCCGCGGTCCGGGCTGGGTCCCTGGGATTGCGGGTGGCGCCGAAATGCGTGTTTTCCGTGGTGAAGCCATACGCCAGTGCGTCCATGTTGAGGGTGCCGGTGAGCAGCGCGCCTTGTGCGGACAGACGTTCGACCAGAACCGCGTCGCCCGTCGCCGGCGAGCGCTCGGCAAAGGCCTTGTGTCCGGCCAGGGTAGGCAGGCCGGCGACGTCGAACAAATTCTTGACCGCGAAAGGCACGCCGGCCAAAGGACCCGTCGGACGGCCCAACCGGCGCGCCGCATCCAGCCTTGCGGCCTGCGCCAGCGCGCGCTCGGCGGTGACGGCGGTATACGCATTGAGTGTCGGATTGGCCACCTGAATGCGGAGCAGTGCCGCTTCCGCCAACTCCAGCGCCGTGCAATCGCCGGAAGCAAAGGCGGCGGCGCAGTCTCTAGCGGTGAAGGGCAGGCGACTCACAGGCGAAAGACCGGCGCCGGCTCGGCGGATTCCGGCAGGCTGATCCGCTCACAGCGCTGCGCCATCTCGGTCAGCAATCGGAATTGCCGCAGCACCGCAGCCTCGCGCTCGGGAGGCAGTTCCAGCCCATGCAGGCGTAGGGCGCTCAGGACATAAGTCCGGAGCAGTTCTGAGTCAGGGTCTTCGATATTCATGGCAGGGTTTCCAGGGATCAGGTTGCGCTGCGGCCGGCTTGCCGATAAGCGCGCCAGCCCCCGTAGGCGCGGATATCTTCGGCTCCCTGCAAGGCCCAGGCTTCGCACAGGAAGCCCTGGACCTGCTCCCCGCCCTCCAGTTCCAGGGTGCCGATGGCCAAGGGGGGCGGGACTTCCGCCACGAATTCGCCGTATCGGCGTATGGGAAGTTCCCAGACTTCCACGGCGATGGCGCTGCCCGGGCCATCGAGGCGGATCAGGCCGGGCTTCGGCGGCACCGTGCCGCGCAGCGCGAACAGGCCATAGCGGGGTGTCGTGCGGGTTTGCTGCACCAGCCGTCCGCCCCTTTCCCGCAGTTGCCAGTTGAGCGGTTCTCCTTCGAGATGGGCGCCGACCACGGCCAGGCGCACGCTGCGTTCGCCGCTGGGTAGCGGCGCCAGAGGCTCGGAGTCGATACGAGGCGCGTGTTTGGAAATGCCCAGGCGACGGTGGGTGAGGGGCTCCAGGGTGCGGGCGAACTCGGCCAGCCGATGATCGGCGCCTGCGGGCCCGATGAGGGTGATGCCTGCGGGCAGCCCGTCGGCGCGGAAGTGGCCCGGCAGGGCCAGGGCGCACAGGCCCAGCAGATTGACGAAATTGGTGTACAGACCCAATTCGGTGTTGCGTTCCAGCGGTGCCTCGGCAATCGCCGCCAGCGTGGGATGCGTCGGCGCGGTGGGCACCAGCAGGATGTCGATGGTCTCGAATAGCGACCGACAGGCCTGCCGGAACTGTTCCAGCCGATGCAGGCCCTCGAAGGTCTCCTCCGCCGAGGGTTCTCCGCGCCTGGACAGGACTGCCCGGACAGCCGGGTCAAGCGCCTCGGGATGGGTGAGATGGAAATCACCCAGGGACGCACGCCGTTCTGCCAGCCAGGGTCCCTCGTAGAGCAGCGCGGCAGTCTGGCGGAACAGGGCGAAATCCACCGGTTGGATGTGTAGGCCTTTCCGGGACTGGATGGCTTCCAGGGTGCTGCGAAAGGCGGTTTCCGCCAGGTGGTCGCCCAGGAACTCCAGGGGCGCGGGCAGGCCGAGGCTGACCTCGCGGCAGAGCGGCCCGAGCGCTTCGATAGACCTGGAGTAGGCCTGGGATGGATCGTGGCCGGCGATCTGGCTCAGTACCCGCCAGCCGTCGGCCACGTCCAAGGCGAACACGGAGACGCAGTCCAGGCTCTCGCAGGCCGGAAAGACGCCCCGGTTGCTCACCAGGCCCGGAGTGGGCTTGATGCCCACCAGATTGCAGAAGGCCGCCGGAATCCGGCCGGAACCGGCGGTATCCGTGCCCAATGAGAAAGCCACCTGGCCCAGGGCGACGGAGGCAGCCGACCCTGAACTGGACCCGCCAGTGATGGAACCCGGGGCGAAGGGATTGGGCACTGCCCCGTAGGGTGAGCGGGTGCCGGTCAGCCCCGTGGCGAACTGATCCAGATTGGTCTTGCCGATCAGCAGGGCGCCCGCGGCTTCCAGCCTTTGCACCGCGCTGGCCGTTTCTTTCGGGGTATAGGCGAATACCGGGCAGCCCACGGAGTTCGGAAGCCCCGTCACTTCGATGTTGTCCTTTACCGAAAAGGGGATGCCGAACAGCGGATAGCGCTGAAACACGGCTTCGCCCTCCCGCTGCAGCAGGGCCGCCAATTGCCGCGCCTGCTCCTCCAGTTCGGCGCGGGGCCTCAGGTTGATCCAGATCTCCGGCCGGTGTGCCGCGCCGATGCGTTGCAGCACTTCGTTCACCAATCCAGACGGCGTCAGGCTGCCTTGCCGGTAGGTGTCATGCAGGGCCGTAATGTTCAGGACCGACGGCATCATGATGATGTGTTCCAACTTGTATCCAAGGGTGTTCGAGCCAGTATAAGCGAAGTGCGTGCCACGGCGTCAGATACCTGTGAAACCACCGTGCGAAGGAGGGGCGGGACGCAATCGGCGGCAGACAGGGCAGGTACGGCGATTCAAATCGGTGCGCCATGGGCCAGTCTGGTGCCTGGTCAATTTAATGCGGGGGTGAGCGATCAGGACGACCACAGGTCGGTGCTGAACAAAAACGCTTGGATGCCGAGAAGCAGGATGCTGAGCAGGGACCAGGTCCTGTCGACGACGGGATGGGCGGTCATCCGCCCCAGCAAGATCCAGAGCGTCGGCATCACCAGCACATAGCGCAGGGCGCTGTTGACACTGGCGACGCCGCTGGTCAGCGGAATGAGCAGGGCGAGGCCGCCGAACAAGGCCAGTTGCGGATGCCGGCGCGCTTCCAGGATAACGCTGCCCAAGGCGAGAACCACGGCCGACAGGCTCAGGTATAGAGTGTAACGGGCCTCGGGCCAGGTCCGCGCCTCCTGCAACGCAGTCTCCCAGGCCTGCCAGGTCGCGGGCAGATCCAGCAAGCGGTTGTCGAACCACTGGGTCTGGACGAAATCGAATTCCGCGCCATAGGCCGCGCGCCAGGCCAGATAGGCCACGATGGGCGCGAACAGCAGCGGCAGCACAGGAATGAGTTGCCGGCGCGGATGGGAAAGCAAGCCAAACCGTGTCCCGCCGCCCGGAGTCCTGAGGAACGCGATCAGCCAGGTCGTCAGCAAGGGCAGCAGCAACAGGATTCCCACCGAGCGGGTCCAGGTGGCCAGGGCGGCCAGCAGCGCGGCACCCAGCCAGTGTTTGCGCCGCAGCAGCGCCAGCGCGCCGAAGGCAAGACCGACGAAAACGCCCTCGCTGTAGACCACGGCGAAATGGAACGAGGCCGGAAAGATCAGCATCATCCAGGCGCAGCGCAGTGCCCCGACTTCTCCCAGGTCGGCGCGCGCCAGTTCATACAAGGCAAACAAGCCCCCCAGGGTGCCCAGCAGCGAAACCAGTACCCCGGCTGCGGCGGACGCGCCGATGTCCGACCCGCCCAGCCAGACAAACGGCACCCGCAGCAGCTTCATCAGGTAGGGGTAGAGCGGCAAATAGGCATAGGTCTTGGGGTGGGACTCGCCGTCTGCCGTCACCGGAGCAATCTTGCCCACCTCGTCGTAGCCCCCGGTGGCGATGCCCAGGTAGAACTCGCTGTCCCAGGCGACCAGCGGATTGAGGGCCGGGTCCTGCAGATAGGGCTTGTTACTGAGGCTATCGGCCCCGGTCTCGGCTGCGGTCCAGGGCAGGGCATGATCCGGGCGCTGTGGGTGGACGCGCAGGGGCGCGGCGTACATGAAGCCCACCACGATCAGGCTCCAGGCCAGCCACATGAGCAGAATGTGCCGCCTGGCGCTCATGCCAGGCTCACTGCGCGAATTCCTTCGTGGTCCGCCCAGGGGCTGGCGACCGTCAGCCCGGACCGTTGTGCGGGTGTCCGCCGTACACCCCGTCCCCGCTTATTTCCGATCGTAACCGAACTCCAGGATGATGGGATGGCCCTGGTTATGAATGATCATCTGCTTGCGGGTCTCGTCTTCCTTCACTTCTGTCTGTATCGCGGGCGTCGTGGTTTCCTCGCTGGCTGCCTCGGGCGTGGCCGCGGACTCGGGGGCCTGTGCCGGGCTGGACATCGCGGCTGCCGGCTGAGTAGCCGAGGTCTTCGCTGACGGAGGTGGCGCTGGCAAAACTACTTGCGCCTTGGGCGGCGCCTTCACGGCCACCGGCTTGTCCTTCACCTCGATGCGCACATCGGGGAACCAGGTGGAACTGGACGTGCTCGTGCTCTCCACCGGATCGGGCTTGCTGCGCTGAATCTTGAGCTGGGAAAGCAGGTTGAAGCAGGCGGTGGCGATGTGGTTGGAGTAGGCGTCGAACAGCGACTTGCCGCCGCCTTTCATCACCTCGTCCGCCATGAAAGTCTCCTTGAGATAGGCGTTCTCGTGGCTGTGCGCCTTGGCGCCGCGCAGGGTGCAGGTGATCGTCACCACATCGGCCTTCTGGAATTCCAGCGACCTGGGATCGGAGTTGCCCACGCTGAAAGAGAACCCGGTGGGCGTGTCGCCGTCGTGCACAATTTCACCGACCCGGGGCTCCATCACATGGCTGTAGGCCACGTCGGGATCGGCGCTGACCGGAAATCCCCAGGTATCCAGGTTGCGGGTGACGGTCTGGGCCAGGGCCTTCGTATCCACGGACTTTCCCCGCGAGGACAACTGATCGGTTTCCGCCCGGAACAGGATGCCCGTCACCGACTCGGGACGCGGTGGCACCCCTTCCGGTTTCAGGCCGATGCCGCAACCCGTGAGCAGGGCCGCCAGGGTCGGCGGAAACAGCCAGGCGTAATTCATAGCGTGTGTCCTTCTTTCCTCGGTTGATGGGTACGGCCCGCGTCGGGCCCCGCCCCTTCGCAGCAGCCCGCCAGTGCACTCTAAGCCCCGTGCCTACGCAGGTAGATACGTCATTTGACTGATTGTGACAAGTTCCGCGCGCCAATGTAATGAGCCCGAACAAGATCGGACAGCAACCGCCGCAGAGAGCGTCGGGTTCGGCGGACAGGGCGCTTGCGCGGGAAGCCGTCAAGCGCCGAGAAAACTACAGCGCCTGGAGCGGGGCGGCCAGACACAACGGTCACCCAAATGACAGTCAACTCATCCCAATTCCCTAGGGGGCTTTAATGAATAACGCAGAAACGAAGATCAGGCGGACGGCGGGTACCGGAACCCTTGCGTCGCTGCTGTCCGTCGGCTTGCTTTCGGCGGCGGCTACCTACGCGCCGGTGTCCTACGGCGGCGCCACCTTCAAGATCGACGACACCAAGTGGATCAGCATCGGCGCCGGTATCCGCAGCAGCTTCACCGCCACCGAAGGCGCGGCGGACGGCAAGTGGAGCAACGATTTCAACCTGGATAACGCCCGTATCTACATCAACGGTCAGATTCACAAGTATGTGAAGCTGGAGTTCAACACCGAATGTTTCCCCTGCACCAGCAGCCAGGGGGGCGACGTGATGATGCTGGACGCCATCGCCAAGTTCGAGATCATGCCTGAGTTCAACCTCTGGGTCGGCCGCCAATTGGTGGCCGCGGAACGCCGCGAACTGAACGGCCCCTTCTACAGCGCCATCTATAACACCTTCGGCGGCGGCACGCCGTTCGAGCCTTCCGACCTGAACGTGCGCTACTTCAACGACGGCACGTCCGCCGGCGCCATTGGCCGCGACGACGGCGCCAACATCTGGGGTGCTTTCTTCGAAGGCCGCCTGCAATACGTGGCGGGCTTCTTCCGCGGCCTGCGCGGCGGCGCCAACAAGGACGACAACATCCTTTACGCCCAGCGCGTGTCCTACAACTTCCTGGATGTGGAAAAGAATCCGGGCTACTACACCAGCGGCACGTACTACGGCAAGGGCGGCGACATCTTCACCGTTGGCGTGGCCAACCAGTACCAGGAGGATGGCGCCGGCATCGCCGGCGACGCGGGCACTTTCCGCGGCACCTCGGTGGACGTGCTGTACGAGCAGAACCTGCCCGAGAACATGGGTGTCATCACCTTCAACGGCGAGTACAAGAACTACGGCATCACAGGCTTCGACATGACCTCCCGGCAACTGGTGCAGTCCGGCGCGGTCAAGGGCTTCCCGCTGTTCGAGGGCAACGCCTTCGACCTGAGCCTGATGTATCTGATGCCGCAGAAAGTCTGGATCGGCCAGTTCCAGCCCTACATCCGCTATACCGACACCATGCCGGTCAACAGCACCAACCGCAATCTATATGAGGCGGGCGTCAACTACATCATTGACGGCCATAACGCGCGCGTCTCGCTGATGTACATGTACGGCGACCTGCTGACCAAAGGCAATTTCAACTTCACCGACACCGCCAAGGGCGATTCCGTCAGCCAGATCATGCTGGGCGTGCAGTTGCAGATCTAGCCGGTTCCCACATACACGTTCCATCCACACAAGGGTCTAAACACATGAAATTGAGAAAGATGGATTTGACCAAGCGCCTTAGTTCGTTCCTGGCTGCCGCCACGCTCCTTCTCGCCTGGGAAGGGGCGGGCGCAGCCGACACCATCAAGGTGGGTATTCTGCATTCACTTTCCGGCACCATGGCCATCAGCGAAACCACCCTGAAGGACACCATGCTGATGCTCATCGACGAGCAGAACAAGAAGGGCGGCCTGCTGGGCAAGAAACTGGAGGCGGTGGTAGTCGACCCAGCCTCCAACTGGCCGTTGTTCGCCGAGAAGGGACGTGAGCTGCTGGCCAAGGAGAAGGTGGCCGCCATCTTCGGCTGCTGGACCTCGGTGTCCCGCAAGTCGGTGCTGCCGGTGGTCGAAGAGCTGAACGGCCTGCTGTTCTACCCGGTGCAGTACGAGGGCGAGGAATCGTCCAAGAACGTGTTCTACACCGGCGCCGCGCCCAACCAGCAGGCGATCCCGGCGGTGGACTATCTGATGAACGACCTCAAGGTGAAGCGCTGGGTGCTGGCGGGCACCGATTACGTGTACCCGCGCACCACCAACAAGATCCTCGAGGCCTATCTGAAGTCCAAGGGCGTCAAGGCCAAGGACATCATGATCAACTACACGCCTTTCGGCCATTCCGACTGGCAGAGCATCGTGGCCGACATCAAAAAGTTTGGTTCCGCGGGGAAAAAGACGGCGGTGGTTTCCACCATCAACGGCGACGCCAACGTTCCTTTCTACAAGGAACTGGGCAACCAGGGCATCACCGCCGACAAGATCCCGGTGGTGGCCTTCTCCGTGGGTGAGGAGGAACTCTCCGGCATCGACACCAAGCCCCTGGTGGGCCACCTGGCCGCCTGGAACTACTTCATGAGCGTCGACACGCCTGAAAACGCCGACTTCATCAAGAAGTGGCACGCCTTCATCAAGAATCCGAAGCGCGTCACTAACGACCCCATGGAGGCTCACTACATCGGCTTCAATATGTGGGTGAAGGCGGTGGAAAAGGCGGGCACCACCGACACCGACGCGGTGGAGAAGGCGATGATCGGCATCGAATACCCCAACCTGACCGGCGGCGTGGCGAAGATGAACAAAGCACACCACCTGTCCAAGCCGGTGCTGATCGGCGAGATCCAGGACGACGGCCAGTTCCAGACCGTGTGGCAGACCAAGGGCCTGGTGGATGGTGACGCCTGGTCCGACTTCCTGCCGGAAAGCAAGCCCATCATCGCCGACTGGACACCGCCCATCAACTGCGGCAACTACAACACCAAGACCAAGAAGTGCTCGGGTCAGAAATACTGATCCAGGCTCCACGGCCGGCCAGGGAAGGCCGCCGCATCCGGGAGAGGGACGCCCGCAAAAACATAAAACCATCATGCGCCTAATTAACGTAACACGACCGAAAGGGCTGCTCCGGCTGCTCGCCGGGGTCTTGCTCAGCACGATACTGGGTCTGGCCCAGGCTCGTGCCGATGAGGGCGCGGCGCTGGCCGCCGCCCTGCAGCAACTCAAGGACACGCCCCTGGCCCAGATGGGCGAGGCGGTGGACACCCTCGCCGCGATCCACGACGCGCGCGTGCCCAAACTGCTCAAAGCGCTGCTGGAGGGCCAGCTTTTCTATCGCAAGTCCGATGGCAAGGTCGTGACCGCGACCGCCTCCGACGAGGGCTACGCCATCACTGACGCGCTGAGCGGTGAGTCTTTGGGAAGTGTCGGTCGCTTCGACGTGAAAAAGCTGGCCATCAACAATACCCTGCGCAACACCCTGACCGGCGCCATAGCCCGCCTGGAACTCACCGTGGGCGATGCTCAGCAGAGATTGCGCGCGGTGAAGGCCATGAGCGAGGGCATCACCGAGGAGACCGAACAGCTGTTGCGAGCGCAGTTGGCTGCGGAGACCGACCCGGCGGTGCGCCAGGCCATCGAAACCGCACTGGCCCTGGCCGACCTGTCCGGCGAGGACAAGGAAGCGCGGCTGGCCGCGATCCGCAGCCTGGAAGGCAACCTGGACCAGGAGGTGCGCAACCGTCTCAGTGCGCTGCTGGAGACCGATGACGAGGGCAATTTCGTCGAGTCCGACGCCGATGTGCGCAACACCGCCGACGCCGCCGTCAAGCGGATCGAGTTCAAGGTGCAGCTCAATCAGCTGGTTGAAACCCTGTTCTTCGGCCTCAGTCTGGGTGCGGTGCTGGTGCTGTCCGCCATCGGGCTGGCCATCACGTTCGGCGTGATGGGCGTGATCAACATGGCCCATGGCGAACTGATGATGATCGGCGCCTACACCACCTACGTGGTCCAGCTCCTGATGCCCGGGGCCCTGGATTGGTCCCTGGCGGTGGCGGTGCCCGCCGCCTTCCTGATCTCCGGGCTGTTCGGCATCGCCATTGAGCGCGGCATCATCCGGGTGCTCTACGGCCGTCCTCTGGAAACCCTGCTGGCCACCTTCGGCGTCAGCCTGTTCCTGCAGCAACTGGTGCGGAGCATCTTTTCGCCGCTCAACCGCAGTGTGAGCACGCCGGCCTGGATGAGCGGGTCGGTGGAAATCAACAGCGCCCTGTCGCTGACGTTGAACCGCCTGTACATCGTCGGCTTCAGCTTGCTGGTGTTCGCCGCCCTGCTGGCCATCCTCAAGCGCACCCGGCTCGGGCTTGAGGTGCGCGCCGTCGCCCAGAACCGCGCCATGGCGCGCGCCATGGGCATACGCACCGGTTGGGTGGATGCCATGACCTTCGGGCTGGGCTCCGGGATCGCAGGTGTGGCCGGCGTGGCCCTGAGCCAGCTCACCAACGTCGGACCCAACCTGGGCCAGGCCTACATCGTCGACTCCTTCATGGTGGTGGTGTTCGGCGGGGTCGGGAATCTCTGGGGCACCCTGGTCGGCGGCATAGGTCTCGGCGTCGTGAACAAGCTGTTGGAACCCTATGCCGGGGCGGTGCTGGCCAAGATACTGATCCTGGTGTTCATCATCGTGTTCATCCAGAAGCGCCCGCGGGGTCTGTTCCCGCAGAAGGGCCGCGCGGTGGAGGGCTGAACCATGGGACTGACCGACTTCATCCGGCAGGATCGCTGCTGCGTGATCTTTTTCACCATCCTGGGCACCCTGGTGTTCTTCGTGTCCGCCTTCCATCTGGCGCTGCCGGAGTCCTCGCCGCTGCATGTGTCCACCTACACCGTGACCCTGCTGGGCAAGTATCTGTGTTACGCCCTTCTGGCCCTGGCCCTGGATCTGGTCTGGGGCTTTGGCGGCATTCTCAGCCTGGGACACGGCGCCTTCTTCGCCCTCGGCGGCTACGCCATGGGCATGTACTTGATGCGCCAGATCGGCGAGCGCGGCGTCTATGGCAACGCGCTGCTGCCGGACTTCATGGTGTTTCTGAACTGGAAGGAACTGCCTTGGTATTGGCTGGGCTTCGACCAGTTCTGGTTCGCCTGCCTGATGATCCTGCTGGTGCCAGGCAGCCTGGCTTTCGTGTTCGGCTGGCTGGCGTTTCGCTCCCGGGTGACAGGCGTTTATCTTTCCATCATCACCCAGGCGCTGACCTATGCCTTGATGCTGGCCTTCTTCCGCAACGAGATGGGCTTTGGCGGCAACAACGGCCTGACCGATTTCAAGGATATCCTGGGTTTCAGCCTGCAGGCGGAAGGCACGCGGGTGGCTTTCTTCGTGCTCAGCGGCCTGGCCCTGGCCCTGGCTTACCTGGCCTGCCGCATGATCGTGACCTCGCGCCTGGGGCGTGTGGTGGTGGCCATCCGCGACGCCGAGGCGCGAACGCGCTTCATCGGCTACCGGGTGGAATGGTTCAAGCTGTGGGTGTTCGTTTTCTCGGCGGTGCTGGCGGGCATCGCCGGGGCCCTTTACGTGCCTCAGGTGGGCATCATCAACCCCGGTGAATTTTCACCGCTTAATTCCCTGGAACTGGTGATCTGGGTGGCGGTAGGCGGGCGCGCGACCCTGTACGGCGCCATCATCGGCGCGGTTTTGGTGAATTACTCCAAGACGGTCTTAACCGCGGCATTGCCCGAGGTCTGGCTGTTTGCCCTGGGCGCCTTGTTCGTGCTGGTGACGGTGTTCATGCCGGACGGCCTGGTGGGTCTGGCCCAGCGCAGGAGGAAGCCGGCATGATGACTTATGAGAGGGCTTTGCTTCCGGGTGATGCCGGGGATTTCCACGAGGTGCTGGATACCAGCCACGGCCCCATCCTCTATCTGGAAGGGGTGACGGTGAGCTTCGACGGTTTCCGTGCCTTGAACGACCTGAGCCTTTACATCGACGAAGGCGAACTGCGCTGCATCATCGGCCCCAACGGCGCCGGCAAGAGCACCATGATGGACGTGATCACCGGCAAGACCCGCCCCGACAAAGGCAGCGTGTACTTCGGGCAGACCATCGACCTCTTGCAAATGGACGAGCCGGACATCGCCCAGGCGGGTATCGGCCGCAAGTTCCAGAAGCCCAGCGTGTTCGAGCAACAGACGGTGTTCGAAAACCTGGAACTGGCCATGCATGGCGAGAAGGGGGTGTGGAGCACCCTGTTTGCCCGCTTGAATGGCGAACAGCGCGACATGATCGACGAAGTGCTGCAGATCATTGGCCTAAAGGAACACCACCAGGCCCGCGCCGGGGCACTGTCCCACGGCCAGAAGCAGTGGCTGGAGATCGGCATGCTGCTGATGCAGGACCCCAAGGTGCTGCTGGTGGATGAACCGGTGGCGGGCATGACCCACCAGGAGATCGAGCACACCGCGGAACTGCTGCTGTCACTGGAAGGCCGGCACTCGGTGGTGGTGGTGGAGCACGACATGGAGTTCGTGCGTTCCATCGCGCGCACGGTGACGGTGTTGCACGAGGGTTCGGTGCTCAAGGAGGGCAGCATGAACGAAGTGCAGCAGGATCCCCGCGTCATCGAAGTCTATCTGGGGGCCTGATGCTGAACATCAATGCGATCAACCAATTCTACGGCGAGAGCCATATCCTGTGGGACCTGGACATGGGGATCACGGAAGGTTCCGTGACCTGTTTGATGGGGCGCAACGGCGTGGGCAAGACCACCCTGCTCAAGTGCGTGATGGGGCTGTTGCCGGTGGTCTCGGGGCGCATGGAGTTCGCCGGCCAGGATATCGCGCGCATCCCGGCGGAACGCCGGGCCAGCCTGGGGATAGGCTATGTGCCACAGGGCCGGGAGATCTTCCCGCTGCTGACCGTGGAGGAGAACCTGCGCATCGGTTTGCCGGCGCGCGCCGACAAGGCCAGGGAGATTCCGGAAGCCATCTTCGAGATTTTTCCGGTGCTGAAGAGCATGCTGCGCCGCCGTGGCGGTGACCTCTCCGGGGGGCAGCAGCAGCAACTGGCCATCGGCCGCGCCCTGGTCACCGATCCCAAGCTGCTGATCCTGGACGAGCCCACCGAGGGTATCCAGCCCAACATCGTCCACGAAATCGGCGACGTTATCCTGAGGCTGAACCGCGAGATCGGCCTGACGGTCCTGCTGGTGGAGCAGAAGCTGCCTTTTGCCAGGCGCATTGCCGACCGATTCTGTATCATGGAGAAGGGGCGCGCGGTCGCCGCCGGAGCCATGCCGGAACTCGGCGAGGATCTGGTGCAACGCTATCTCTCGGTTTAACAGGGGCTGGACCACCAGCGCACAGCAGACATACAGCAGAGGCAAACATGAAGGCAAGGAACATGATTCAGGCAGTTGCGGTTTTGGCGTTGAGCGGGCTGGCGGCTCCGGTGTGGGCGCATACTGGTCATGGTGCTGGTCATGGCTGGTTGGCCGGGATGATGCACCCTCTGGGCGGGCTCGATCACGTGCTGGTCATGCTGGGCGTCGGCTTCTGGGCGGGCCGCTTGAGCGGGACGGCACGCGGCGGCCTGCCGCTGGCATTCCTGCTCATGATGGCCCTCGGCGCGGGCCTTGGGTTTGCCGGGATCGAGGTGCCCGGGGCCGAAGGGCTGATCGCTCTTTCGCTGCCCGCCATCGGTTTGTTCTGCCTGGCGGGGGTACGGGCCGCCCGCTGGCCCGCCGCGCTGGCCACCGCGGGCTTCGCCTTGGTTCACGGGCTGGTCCATGCCCAGGAGATGCCGGTCGACATCGGCGCGGCCAGCTATGTGAGCGGTTTCCTGCTCAGCACGGCGGCGCTACTGGCGCTGGGTTCCTGCCTGGCGCGGGTTCTCGTGGCCCGCAAGTCGCGTCCGCGGTTCAGCGCGATCCAGGCAGCCGGTTAGTTTTGTCGAAGTCGGCCTGTGCGTCTCCATCGGGCGTAGACGGAGCCGCCGATCGAACGGGCTGGGAAGCCGTCCTGGATCTGCGCCTCGGCCTCCGGGGCGGGCGCACGGTACTCACGGAGCGCGGGCACCGGGGCCCGCTGCAGGTGCAACGGCCCTTCTATCCGGAAGGGGCGACAGCCCACGTGTACCTCCTGCATCCGCCCGGTGGCGTAGTCGGAGGCGACCAGCTCAGCATCCATGCAATGAGCGAAGTGGGCAGTGAAGCGCTGCTTACCACACCGGCCGCAGGCAAGTTCTATCGCAGCGAAGGCGCCTTGGCGCGACAGGTGATCACGCTCGAGGTCGCCGCGGGCGCCGCGCTGGAATGGCTGCCGCAGGAGACGCTGATGTTCGATGGGGCACGCCTGGACAGCCGGCTGAATATCGCCGTCGAAGAGGGTGCGCGCTTCATCGGCTGGGACCTGATCGGCTTCGGACGTCCCGCGTCGGGCGATTATTTCAACAGTGGGGCAGGGCAGTTCCGAGTGGCAGTGCGTCAATCAGGCCGACCCCTGCTGCTGGAAAACTTTCCTGCGGATGCGGAGTTCCTCCAGGCCTCCTGGGGGCTTCGCGGCGGAAACGCCATGGCCACGCTGTTGGCGACGCCCTTCGACAAATCGCGCCTGGGCGAGGTGCACGCGCTGCTGCAGGATGATTCCGATTTTGGCGCCACCTTGCTGGACGAGCTGCTGGTGGTGCGGGCCATGGGCTCCAGCCTGCTGGCGGTGCGTGAAAGGTTCGAAGCGCTGTGGACCCTGATAAGGCCGCAGGTGCTAGGCCAGAAAGCCTGTCCGCCGCGCATTTGGGCCACCTGAAAGATCCCATCCAACCGCACAGTTGGAGACCTTGAATCAATGCAACTGACACCTAGAGAAAAAGACAAATTGCTGCTGTTCACGGCGGCCCTGCTGGCCGAGCGCCGCAAGGCCCGGGGCCTTAAGCTGAATCACCCCGAGGCGGTCGCCTATATCAGCGCCGCGATCCTGGAGGGCGCGCGCGACGGCCGCACCGTCGCCGAGCTGATGGGCTACGGCCGCACCCTGCTGACCCGGGACGATGTGATGGAAGGCGTGCCTGAAATGATCCCAGATGTGCAGGTGGAAGCCACGTTTCCCGACGGCACCAAGCTGGTGACCGTGCATGATCCCATAGTTTGAGGGCGGCCCATGATACCCGGCGAATTACTGGTGGACGACGGCGAGATCGCCTTGAACGAGGACAGGGAGCGCGTGACGCTGCAGGTGGCGAATACCGGCGACCGGCCCATCCAGGTGGGCTCTCACTACCATTTCTACGAGACCAATGCGGCCCTGTTCTTCGACCGCGAACTGACCAAGGGCTACCGTCTGGACATTCCGGCGGGCACGGCGGTGCGCTTCGAGCCGGGACAGATGCGCAACATCACCCTGGTGGCCTTTGCCGGGCAACGGCGGATGTACGGCTTCCGCCAGAAGGTCATGGGCAGCCTGGAGGACCCGGCATGAGCCGCATCACACGCAGGGCCTATGCCGAGATGTTCGGCCCCACCACGGGCGATCGCGTTCGCCTGGGGGACACGGCGCTGATCATCGAGGTGGAGGAGGACCGCACGGTCTACGGGGACGAGGTCAAGTTCGGCGGCGGCAAGGTGATCCGCGACGGCATGGGCCAAAGCCAGATCACCAATGCCGCCGGCGCGGTGGACGCGGTCATCACCAACGCCCTGATCCTCGATCACTGGGGCATCGTAAAGGCGGACGTGGGCATCGTCCACGGACGCATCGCCGCCATCGGCAAGGCCGGCAACCCGGACACCCAGGCGGGCGTGGACATCATCATCGGTCCCGGCACCGAAGTCATCGCCGGGGAAGGCCAGATCCTCACGGCGGGCGGCATCGATTCCCACATCCATTTCATCTGCCCACAGCAGGTGGAAGATGCCCTCATGTCCGGCGTCACCACCATGATCGGCGGCGGCACCGGACCTGCCACAGGCACCAACGCCACCACCTGCACGCCGGGGCCCTGGAACCTGCATCGCATGCTGCAAGCGGCCGACGACCTGCCCATGAACATCGGCTTTCTCGGCAAGGGCAACGCCAGCCTGCCTGAAGCCTTGAAGGAGCAGTTGGAGGCGGGCGCCATTGGACTGAAACTGCATGAGGACTGGGGCACCACGCCTGCCGCCATCGATTGCTGCTTGAGCGTGGCCGATGAATACGACGTGCAGGTGGCCATCCACACCGACACCCTCAATGAATCCGGCTTCGTTGAGGATACCTTTGCGGCCTTTAAGGGCAGGGCGATCCACACCTATCACACCGAAGGCGCCGGCGGCGGCCATGCGCCCGACATCATCAAGGCCTGCGGCGAGGCCAATGTGCTGCCCTCGTCCACCAACCCGACGCGGCCCTTCACCGTGAACACAGTGGACGAGCATCTGGACATGCTCATGGTCTGTCACCACCTGGACCCGAGCATTCCCGAGGACGTGGCCTTTGCCGAATCGCGCATTCGAAGAGAGACCATCGCCGCCGAGGATATCCTGCACGACCTGGGGGCGTTCTCCATGATCTCCTCCGACTCACAGGCCATGGGCCGCGTAGGGGAGGTCATCACGCGCACCTGGCAGACGGCTCACAAGATGCGGTTGCAACGCGGCAGCCTCTCCGGCGACAACGGCCGCAACGACAATTACCGCGCCAAGCGTTACATCGCCAAGTACACCATCAACCCGGCGATTACCCACGGAATCGCCCATGAGGTGGGATCGGTGGAACCGGGCAAACTGGCCGATCTGGTGCTGTGGGATCCGGCGTTTTTCGGGGCCAAGCCCAGCTTGATCATCAAGGGCGGGATGATCGCCGCGGCGCCCATGGGCGACCCCAATGCCTCCATCCCGACACCGCAACCGGTGCACTACCGCCCCATGTTCGGCGCACTGGGCGGTGCACGCCATGCCACCGCCCTGAGCTTCATCTCGAAGGCCGCGGCTGCGGCCGGGGTGCCGGCGCACCTGGGTCTGCGCAAGGGCATTGGCGTGGTGGCCAATACCCGCGCCATCCGCAAGGCAGACCTGATCCACAACGCCTATCAGCCCAGGATCGAAGTGGATGCCCAGACCTATCAGGTGCGCGCCGACGGCGAACTGCTGGTGTGCGAGCCGGCCACGGAGTTGCCCCTGGCGCAGCGCTATTTCCTGTTCTGACGAGGCCGCATGCTCGAACTGACCGAACGTGCGCCCGAGGGCGCCCAGGCGAACGCCATTCTCACCCTGACCTTCGACCAACGACAAAGGAGCCGGCTGCGCGCCGCGCTCGATAGTGGCGCCGATGC
Source organism: Methyloterricola oryzae (assembly GCF_000934725.1). Taxonomy (NCBI): domain Bacteria; kingdom Pseudomonadati; phylum Pseudomonadota; class Gammaproteobacteria; order Methylococcales; family Methylococcaceae; genus Methyloterricola; species Methyloterricola oryzae. The sequence continues at coordinate 465,281 of NZ_JYNS01000002.1, read as the reverse complement.
AGGCGTCCTGCTGCCGCGCGGCAGCGTCCTGCGCGATGGCGACCTATTGCAAGGGGAGGGCGGCGTGGTGGTGCGCATTAAAGCCGCGGCGGAAGTCACCTCCGTGGTGCGTACCGAAGACCCGTTGTTGTTCGCCCGCGCCTGCTATCACCTGGGTAACCGGCATGTGCCCCTGCAGATCGGCGAAGGCGAACTGCGCTATCTGCACGACCATGTGCTGGACGACATGCTGCGCGGCATGGGGCTGGCGGTTGTGCGCGAGAGCGCACCGTTCGAGCCAGAGCCCGGCGCTTACGCGTCCGGCGGGGCTACTCACCACCACGGGCACTGACGTGGACCTGGCCCTGCTCCGCCTCATGCAACTGGCCAGTCCGGCCCTGCCCATCGGCATGTACAGTTACTCCCAAGGCCTGGAAATGGCCGTGGAGGATGGCTATCTGCGCGATGAGACGGCGGTGAGGACCTGGCTCGCGGGCCTCTTGCAGGGCGCGATTGCCCACACCGACCTGCCTATGCTGGCAAGACTTTATGATGCCTTTGCCGCGCAGGATCCTGAGGAAGCCCTGCGTTGGAGCCAGATGCTGCTGGCCTTTCGCGAGACTTCGGAACTGCGCCAGGAGGACCAGCTTACCGGCCAGGCCCTCGCTCGCGTACTGACAGGCTTGGGGCTCGATGAAGCCAGGCCATGGCTGCGTCACCCCGGTGCGACCCTCGCCGCACTGTTTGCCCTGGCGGGCGTTGCCTGGAACATCGCCAAACCGGATCTGCTCGGGGGCTACGCCTGGGGCTGGCTGGAAAATCAGGTGCTGTGCGCCATCAAGCTGGTGCCCCTAGGACAGGCCAGCGGACAGCGGGTGCTGGCGAATCTGAGTGGACTCATTCCGGCCGCCGCGGACTTGGCGCTGACGCTGGATGATGATGATCTTGGCGCTTCCTCCCCAGCCTTGGCCTTGCTCAGCAGCCGCCACGAAGTCCAGTATTCCCGGTTGTTTCGATCCTGAGGTGAAAACGAATCATGAGTTCGCGTCGCAATGTGCTTAGGGTAGGGGTCGGCGGCCCCGTGGGTTCGGGCAAGACCGCGCTAGTGGACGCGCTGTGCAAATGCATGCGCGAGACCTACCAGATCGCCGTGGTCACCAACGACATCTACACCAAGGAAGACCAGCAGTTCCTCATCCGCAGCCAGGCCCTGGAGGAAGAACGCATCCTGGGCGTGGAGACCGGCGGTTGCCCGCACACCGCCATCCGCGAGGACGCCTCCATGAATTTGGCGGCGGTGGAAGACCTGTGCGAGCGCTTCACGGACCTGGATTTCGTGCTGGTAGAAAGCGGCGGCGACAACCTCAGCGCCACCTTCAGCCCGGAACTGGCGGATTTGACCATCTACGTCATCGATGTGTCCGCCGGCGACAAGATCCCGCGCAAAGGCGGCCCCGGCATCACCCGCTCGGACCTCCTGGTCATCAACAAAATCGATCTGGCGCCCCATGTGGGTGCTTCCCTGGATGTGATGGACCGCGACGCGCGCAAGATGCGCGGCGAGCGCCCTTTCATCTTCTCCAATCTGAAGACCGGCCAGGGCCTCGCCGAGATTACGAGTTTCATCGAGGTAGCCGGCATGCTCAAACCGGAAGCCGCGCGCGCCTCAGCCTGATACAGCGAAAGCACAGCGCATTCTTCTTTCCAAGCTGTTCTCGCGCCCATGCTCTGCCTGGGCGCTCCTTTCTCCGCTACCCGCTATAACGAAGGCATCCGCGTCTTCGCCGCGCAATGACACGTGCGGCTTGCATCGACAATTCGCGGCAGGCCTCAATCCGGGCTAGGATTAGGGTCCAGCCCGGAATTCACCGGGCTATCTGCAAAGCACCGCAACCGCCCACTGCATCGAGTCCGGACCACGCCCACGCATGCGTAGATGAAAAAGATCCTTCTGGTGGCCGGCGCTCGGCCCAACTTCATGAAGATCGCCCCGGTCATCCGGGAACTTCGGAATCACCCGGATAGGTTCCAGTTCCGCCTCGTGCACACGGGGCAGCACTATGACAAGGACATGTCCGAGGTGTTCTTCGAAGAGTTGGAGATTCCCCGGCCCGATCATTACCTGGAGGTGGGGAGTGGTTCCCACGCCGAGCAGACCGGCAAGATCATGCTGCGATTCGAAAAGGTTTGCGAAAGCGAGGGCCCGGATCTGGTGATCGTGGTCGGCGACATCAATTCCACGCTGGCCTGCGCCATCGTCGCCAAGAAGCAGAACGTCCTTCTGGCGCACGTGGAGGCCGGCCTACGCAGCCGGGATCTCGCCATGCCCGAGGAAATCAACCGCATGGTGACCGACGCCATCAGCGACTTGTTTTTCGTGACCGAGCGCAGCGGCGTCGAAAATCTGCGCGCGGAAGGCAAGGCGGCGGAGAACATATTTTTCGTCGGTCACGTGATGGTCGACAACCTGTTCCACCAGCTGGAACGTCTGCAAAGCGAGCCCGTCCTGGCCGCCGAAAGCGCTGAACTCAAACGGCGCTTTCCCCGCTATGGCGTCGTTACCCTGCATCGTCCCTCCAACGTCGATGATGCCGGAACCTTGTCACGCCTGGCCGCGGCCCTGGCCGACGTCTCCCGGCACCTGCCGCTGATCTTTCCCATACACCCAAGGACGCACGCCAGCCTGGAACGCCACGGAATCCGCCTGCCAACTACCGTCGAAATGATCAAGCCACTCGGCTATTTGGGTTTTCTGGATCTTTTTAGGGACGCACGGTTCGTGCTGACCGATAGCGGGGGGATACAGGAGGAAACCACGGCGCTGGGCGTGCCGTGCCTGACCTTGCGCGAGAATACGGAGCGGCCGATCACGGTGGAGGAGGGGACCAATACCCTGGTCGGAACCGACCCCGGACGCATCCTGGATGAAACGGTGAAAATACTGCAGGGCCATGGGAAGACCGGCCGCAGGCCGGAACTCTGGGACGGACGCGCGGCGCAGCGCATCGTCGGCATCCTCGGCGAGAAGCTGGGTGATTGCTGAATTCCGACGGATTCGGTAAAAGAATGAGTGTTACTGACTGAAAGCGCGAACCCGCGCAGCCCACAACCCACTTTACCATTCAGTTCGCCGGATTGACTCAATTTGTAGGCTTAGCGCCGTGACCACCACACTCCAGTTTCGCCCTCAGTGTTCGGATTTCGACGCCTACACCGCGCTGAAGCTTGTTCAGGGGGAAGCGGATTGGGTCGGGCTGCGATTCGTTGAGGAGCTGACTCACCGCCGCACTGTCCGTAATGCCAGACCCGAGAATAATTCTGTTGGCTTGGAACGCGGCGTGATGTTGGAAGCAATGGTGGAAGGGGCCATCGGGTACGCGGCAACCAGCGATCTTTCGCGCCAGGGGATGATCGAAGCCGTCCAGCGCGCCGTGCGGTTGGCGCGGCTCTGCGCCAAGCACTGTCAGTTCCGCGTCTCCTGGCAGGAACGGCCCGCCAGCCGGGGGCGGTATATCAGTCCGAGACGGCTGGGGCTGGACAGCCTGTCCCTGGCCGAATTGACCGATCAGCTGGTGCGAGCCTGTCGAATCCTAAAGGTCTCCGATCAGATCGTTAGCACCTCTGCCGATGCAACCCTGGTGGAATGTACTTCGCGCTATGTGACGAGCAGCGGGACTGACATCGACCAGCAGTGGTTGCTGGTTGCACAGCATTTTTCCGCAACGGCGCAAAATGGAAGCGAAATCCAACAACGCTCCATGAATGGCCCCGTCGCACGGTGCCGGCAGGCCGGTTTGGAGTTTTTTGACTTTTCCGCCATTCATTCGGAGTGTGAACGGGTAGGGCGGGAGGCGGTTGAACTCCTGGACGCGGAGAACTGCCCCAATGAGAATCTTGACCTGATTCTGGCGCCGGACCAGATGTTGCTGCAGATTCATGAGTCCATAGGCCATCCGCTGGAGTTGGATCGCATTCTGGGCGACGAGCGCAACTACGCCGGCTGGAGCTTCGTCAAGCCTGAGGATTTTGGCAAGCTACGCTACGGCTCGCCTCTGCTCAATGTTACCTTTGATCCGACCGTCGAAGGAGAATTTGCCTCCTATGCCTTCGACGACTGCGGCAATCCTGCGAAACGGGAATATCTCATCAAGGATGGAGTCCTGTTGCGAGGGCTCGGCAGCCTCGAAAGCCAGGCACGGCTTCGCTTACCAGGCGTCGCCAGCTTCCGCGCCTCAAGCTGGAACCGCGCCCCGATCGACCGGATGGCCAACATCAATGTGGAGGCGGGCGGCAGCAGCCTGGAGGACATGATTTCAAGCATTGAAAAAGGGGTCTACATGCAGGCCAATATATCCTGGTCCATCGATGACTACCGCAACAAGTTCCAGTTCGGCTGCGAGTACGCGCGTATGATCGAACATGGGCGTCTGACCCGGGTTTTGAAAAATCCGAATTACCGCGGAATGACCGTGCCATTCTGGAATTCATTGGCCGCAGTAGGAAACCACGATACCTGGGAAGTCTACGGTTCGCGCTTTTGCGGTAAGGGTGAACCGAGTCAGATCATACGGGTCGGCCATGCCGCTCCGCCGTGCCTGTTCAGGAAAGTCGACGTATTTGGTGGTAGTCAGTGAGCTTCGCCGAGCAGATTCGCCCTTATTTCCGGCAATTGGCGGATGCTGGATTTGCTGAATTGAAGTCAGGGGAAGACCTGAACCTGCAGCTGATAGGCGAAGATCAAACGTACCTGCGATTCAACGACGCGAGGGTCCGTCAGGCAACCGGCGTTCGGCAAGCCAACCTTTCTGTGAATTTTCAAGCGTGCTCCCGTAAGCTGAGCTTTGCCTTCGACCTCACCGGACATCTTGACCAGGATTCAGCCATCCTAGACAGCCTGCTGCGACGGGCAAGGAAAGAATCCCAGGTGCTGCCGGAAGACCCATATGTGGTGTCAATGCAAGATCACGGAACCAGCGAGGAAGTCCACCTAGGACGCCTGCCGGACCCTGAGAGCGTCGCCGAATTTGTCGCCCGATACAGTGGGGGCACTGGGTTCACCGGGCTTTTCGCATCGGGCCCACAATTCAGGGCCGTCTGCAATTCTTCTGGAATGGATCATTGGTTTTCCAGTGAATCCTTCTTTCTGGATTATTCGCTGTTCACGCGCAATGATTCGGGCGAAGACAAAGCCGTCAAGAACAGTGTCTCTGCGGTTGAGTGGAATCAGGAGCAGGTCTTAAGCGGTATCGATGCAGACAAGGAACGACTGCAATCACTGGAACGCCCCACCCATGCGCTTGCCCCGGGAGACTATCGCGTTTACTTTTCGCCCGCCGCTGTCTCGGATCTGCTCGATATGTTCTCGTGGGGCGCCTTGAGCTACAAGGCATGGAAGGAGGGCGGTTGCGCGCTGAGAGGCCTGGTTGAAGGGAAAGACACATTGTCACCGCATTTCACCCTCCGGGAAAACTTCCGGCTCGCTTTGCTGCCGCGTTTCAACAGTCTCGGCGAACTGCCGCCGATGAAGTTGACGGTCATCGAGGCCGGGAAATTGAGGGAACTGCTGGTCAGCTCGCGCACTGCGAAAGAATATGGCGCGGCGTGCAATTTTGCCGAACCCGGCGGCTGGTTTGGCGAACATCTGCGTTCAGCAGAACTGGAAACGGGCGATCTGCCCGAAGCCGAGGCTCTAAATCGCCTTGGAACGGGGCTTTTCATCGGCAACCTGCATTACCTCAACTGGAGCGATGTGCAGACAGCGCGCATCACCGGCATGACGCGCTATGCCTGCTTCTGGGTAGTGGATGGCGAGATCGTGGCTCCCATTCGCGACCTGCGTTTCGACGACTCCCTGTACCGCCTGTTCGGGACCAACCTGGAATCCCTCACGGCCGAAAGCCATGTGCGCCGGTCTGTTGATACCTACCACCGGAGGGCCTTGGGCGGCAACCGGGCGCCAGGAGCATTGGTTTCGGCATGTCGTTTTACTCTGTAGTACCTTGCCACGCAGAACATTACGAGACCTTAGAATTTACATAATATACATTATGCGAAGTCCGACCTGCTGGTTTTGACAGTCGCCTTCACCGCCGTCCTTTGGGCTGGTTTCCCTCCCATCCGATGCTCCACAAAAAAACGCTCCCCCGGAGGCTTAATCCGGGAGAGCGTTTTTACATACTCAAGAGTTTGAGCTAGTTGTCAAAACTCTTGTCAAGGCTATGACACAGGTCGCATGCGACGGGCTGTCCAGCCTTGACGACACGATCGCGGCCTTCCACACGGAATGTTCGGTCCACCGGGACGCGTGAAAGCACGGTACCCCTATGGTCACTTCCATGACAGGCGGCACAGGTTCCCCCGCCTGGCTGGCTGTTCTCCCGCTCCGCCAAATCCTTGTGCGCCTCAGACCAGAAGCGGCTGTCATTGACCACATGCATGCCATGAGGTCCATTCTGAGTGTCGGCCGCCGGTGAACCGCTCGTATGACACGTCGAGCATTCACTGATGAAGCCCACATGACCCTGAAGCTGAATAGCCGTCTGGTTATCGTTGGCGTCGTTGTTGGCAACTGGCCATTCGGCATGGGTAGGCCCGTGGCAGCCTTCGCACATCACTCCGCCGTGCCCGGTGCTGACACGGTAGAGCTGCGGATTGTCAGCGCCCGCATTGGGCTTACCTGTCTGCGACGTGCCCGGAATCAGAGGTTCGGCAAAGCGCTTGTTAGAAGGCACGATGGGGGTCGCCTTGGCGTCGCCCGTCAGGAAGGCCTGGCGCAGGCGGATATTGTCAACGACACCATTATGATCCTTGATGTTCACCAAGGAACCGGCCTCACCTGCAAGGCTCTGGGTGGCGTCACCTGTGTGACAGGAACCGCAACCCGGCTCGTTGGCCCAAGGAACGCGCGGTGTTTCGGGATTCGTGTAGAAATCACTCTTTAGCGTATTCGCCAGAGCCCCTGGCATGGGCTTATCGACCGAAACCTCGCGGGTGAAGTCATTGCCAATCTGCTTCATATCGCCATGGCAGTCACTGCAGAGCACTCCACCGTTGAACATGGCCCCTCGCAGACACTTGGTGTCCTTGCCCGGGTGGCACTGATAGCAGTTTTGTTCCAAGGCCTGTAGGCGCTCAGCCTGGTTGCTGATGGAGCCATCGGCAGCTTGGAGCGCGCGCGGAATCGCCGTAAACAAGGGCTTTCCACCTTCCGTCAACCCGCCGTGATGGCTGTGCATGACATTGGAATTGCTCTTGTGTGCCAACTGATTACGGCCATTTTCATTCTTGGGGCCGACCTGAAGCAGGTCCAATGCCGGCGTGTAATGGCAGCTCTGACACACCACAGGCTTTCTGTCAGACTCAGCGACACCGTAGGCTTGATAGGTGAGACAGTTGGCATCACCGTTGGGCTTGGCGCCATCAATCACGCACGGCTTGCTGATGCCGGCCGGGTCCACATACCTGCTGCCATGCTTCAGGTCATGCAGGCGCAAGATGTTGATATCCGTTCCGTACTCGATACTTACGCTGCTGGGGAGGCTTTGATCAGGGTCATTGGCACTGCTGGCCACTGGCAGATTCGCCGCGGCGAGCGCTTCAATGGGAACCGTGGAACGGCGAGTTGGCGCTGATGCCGCTACGTCCTGAGTCGAACCGTGGCAATTGATGCAGCTGGATTCCGCCGAAACCGGCAGTACGGCATCGACGCTAGCCAGTGTGTTGCTGCCCTGCTTGGCCTGAACCTTCACCAAGGGGTATGGGTTTTGCCGGCCGAAGTCATCGAATGGCGCCATGGGTATGCCGGCGGCTTCATACCAATTGACGTGATCGGCGACGTATCCGAATGGGAAGTTGATGAAGAACGGCTTGTTGGTATAGCGCTCATTCAGCTTTTGAGCATCGTTGGCCAAATAGGGTGAGAGAATGCCAGGCATCAGCTGCTGGCTAATATCAAGGGTGCCTGGCGTTTCCAGATAGAACTTCTCCGTATTGGGAACCGGAAGTCCTTTGTCCACCGCCATCAATCCAGACGTGCTCAGGGTCACTCCGGCTGGATAGAAAGCGTCATACCCGCCCTGCTGCACGTTCCACCAGAAGTTGGTCTTGAACGTGGTGCCGTCGCTACGTTTTCCATGCAGCAAATTCTGTCCGAGACTCGGGTCTCTGGGATTGGCGGCTGCCGAATAAAATAGATCGATCCCAGTGGGATTCAGGCTTGGACGTCCGCCTTTCTGCACAACCTGACCGAGCAGGACCTGGAATGGCGGCAGTATATTGACGACCCGGGTGTCATTGTCCACACAGTGCATACCCAGATCATTGACTGCCAGAATGCCATAGCTTCCTTTCGTCCCCACAGGAGTCGACGGCGCCTGCGGCACTGTATTCAGGACCGAGGCCAAGATGTCCGTGCTCGTGGAGTTAATCGACGCATTCGGTACAGCCGAAGGCGTGGGACTTGGCGTCGGACTCGGGGTCGGCGTTGGTGTTGGTGTTGGTGTCGGACCCGTGCCGACACAATTACTCGGCGCATTGCTGACAGCGATCGCCATGCTGCCATCGGCGGGTGCAGAGGATGTGGCTCTTATGGAACAAGGAACTGCCCTTTGGGCCAAGCTCGTCCGGAAACTCCAACTCCCATTACGGCTGGCAGAGGTCTGGCCGATTGCCTGATTTGTGGCTGCATTTGAAATTGAAATGCTCGCGCGCGCGGAACTGGATCCTCTCACCGTCAGTGCTCCCTCGGACCACGTGGCGCTTGCAATCGCTATAGCCGCATAGGCGCTGCTGCTCAGCAAGCTCATCGCAACGAACGAAGTAATCACCCCCGCTTTGAGGATCCGGCTCGGAAGCGTGCCGAATTTGCCAAGCAGTCCACTTAGCAAAAATTTAATTGCCCACTCCAGCGCGTTGTCCGCCTGTGCTGATTGCACCGACCGAACTGTCATTCTTGTCTTGTTATGCATTGGAAGATCTCCCCTGACCTGCGAACAGGAAATAAAAACGTAGGCGTCATTTGGTCACCAGAGAGGGCAAGCGCAACGGACGCCGTCGCATTTGGCAGCATTCACTGTCCAACCGCCGTGACCCCGAGACAGCCTAAGAGCTACCGCGCCATCCGAACGTGAAGCAGACAAATATTCGAATAGTCTAATATTCTGAGCATATTGTATGCCCAGGCCCTGATAGCGCACACACTAAATAGGCAACTGCCTTAGTGGTCGATGTGTTAGCCTTCCATTCAATTATTTTGGATTTATTTTTCAGCCGGATAGATGAAATTACTGGACTTGTTTCAAAACACGCGAACTCACTCGCGCGTAGGAAATTCAGCGGAACCCAAGGGATTCGCGTATTCAGTCGTTGTCTCAGAACGACAGAATATTATAAGTTTCTGATATTCATTGGCTGGAAAAGCGCCATGAGTATGAATTGCCGTCATTTATCTATCGTCGTCTCTCCACGACGTACCCATGTTGATTTCATCCTCATCTATATTTGACGGGAACAAGCGTCTATCTAGCGCCTCCCTCATTTTCCGATTTGAGCCATTCGATGATGGTTTCGACCAGTGAAGACCCGCAATCCTACTGGCAAGACAAGTACTTGCGCTTGCTCAAGCAGGGTGAAGCGCATCAACTGGAGCAGGAGGAAAAAGAGCAGCTACTCACCCGCGCGGTAGTTCGCCTGACATTCGCGGCCAGTGGTCTGGACCCCGCCCTCAGTCCTTATTTGCAGGCCATCCGCGATGTGATGCGCAAGGAGCTCAAGACCGATGAACTTCGGCGTGAGCTGGAAGCCCTGATGGATGCGTTAGTGCGCATTCCTGATTGCGACCAATCCGAAGCCGTTCATTCCCATGCAGAGGGATTGCTGCGCTTTCTTCAGTCTTCCCAGTTGGGATTAGGCGACACCAAGGCAGTTGGGGCCTTGCGGGAGCGCATCGAGTCGGACGCATTCGTGAGCGAAGAGCAATTGTTTGCTGCCGCGGCACGGCTGATTCGCGAGCAGCCGCCGGAGGCTGGCAAGGGACTGTTTGGCCGCATACTCGGCGGCACATCACGGGCCTCGGCGGGCGACGAGGAATCGCTGCGCCAGCCCTTGCACGGTCTACTGAAGTCCTTGAAATTGCCAGCCACCCTGGAGAAAAAGCGCGCGCAGCTGATTGAAAGAGTAAAGCAAGGCGATGAAGGTCTACCCGCACTCATGGATGCCTCTGCCGCACTGATCACCGCGGCAAGCGAGGAGATGGGCAAGGAGCACCATGCCTTGCACGAGTTTCTGGTGGCTCTGAGCAACAAGCTGGGGGAGTTGGAAGACAAGACGCTCGAACTGGACAACATGGACCGCCAGGCGATGGAAAGCCGTCGCGAGCACAACGCTTCCCTCGGTGACGAATTGGGAGACCTGCGCTCAGCCGCGCGCGAAGCGGGTGATCTGCATAAACTGAAGGAGATCGTGGAAACCCGGCTGGATCTGGTGGCCCATCAGCTGGACGCGCATATCATCACTGAGGAGAACCGTTTCAGCGAGAACCAGCAGCAGTTGCAGGAGGTCACCCAGCGCCTGAAAACGCTCGAACAGGAAGCGGACGATCTGCGCAACAAGCTCAGCCATGCCTACGACCTTGCCCTTACCGATCCCTTGACCGGTCTGCCAAATCGGGCGGCCTATATGCAGCGCATCGAACTGGAGGAAAAACGCTGGCGGCGATTTCGCCAGCCGGTCACACTGCTCATCTGGGACATCGACCACTTCAAGAAGATCAACGACCGTTTCGGGCATAGTTCTGGCGACAAGGCCCTGAGTTTCATTGGCCGCCTGCTAATCAGTTCGGTGCGTGCGACGGATTTCGTGGCACGTTACGGGGGCGAGGAATTCGTCATGCTACTGGTGGGTTCGGACGAAGCCGACGCGCTCAGCGTCGCTCAGGAAATCCGCAAGCGGGTGGAAACCTGCGAGTTCACGACCATGGGCAAGCCTGTGGAAATCACCGTGTCTTGCGGCATCACCCAGTTCAAGGGGCAGGATACCTATCTGGATGTGTTCGAACGAGCCGACCAGGCGCTCTATCAGGCCAAGCGCAAGGGGCGCAACCGCTGCGAACTGGCCCCCCTGCATGTCTGAGGTTTGGCGCCCCGAGTCTGTCCGTCATGGGCAGTCGGGAGAATAGCGCTACTCAGTGTGCACTTACATCATGGTGGCGCAGGGCTTGGAAACCCCCAGACCGGTGGAAACTGCTGCACCCTGAAATGGGCAAGCTGCTGCCGGGAATTCAGGTATCAGGCCGAGCCCTTGCGCCGCGCGCCAAGCACATTGTGCACGTCGCAGATCTTGTCCAATGCCAGGCTGAGTTGTCCCAGATCCCTGATCTCGATCGTGATGTCCATCACCACGCCCTGATTGCGCTCATTGGTCACGGTATTGGTCCTCAGGATATTGATGTGCTCCTGCGCCAGAATGTGGGTCACGTCCTTGAGCAAGCCTTTGCGGTCGATGGCGCGAACCTCGATTTCGACGGGAAACGCCGCCTGATCGGATCCCCAGGCCACGTCGATCAGCCGCAGTTGTTTATGACTCGGCAACTGCAGGATCTTGGAGCAGTCCTGGCGATGAATTGCCACTCCGTGCCCCTGGGTGACATAACCGATGATGGGAGTACCAGGGGTCGGATCACAGCAACGGGCAAAGTGCATCAGCAGATTGCGGATACCCTGGACCGTTACCTGCCCCGTGTCGGCGAGTTCCGTCGGCACCTTGCGCACGCTGACCGTGGGCGCGGGCGCTGAGTGAACTCCCGGAACCTTCAGGGTGTTGGCCAGTTGCGCCAGGCTGATGTCGGCGCGGCCGATAGCCAGCAGCAGGTCGTCCACGCGCGGCAAATGGAAATGCCGCCTCAGCTCCTCGAGATCCGCGTCTTTTAGGGCGGGAATTCCAAGCTTCTGCCGCTCGCGCTCAAGAATGGCGCGACCGGCGCGCAGATGCCTCTCGTGATCCTGCTGTTTGAACCACTGACGGATCTTGCCTCGGGCGTTGGGTGTCCGCACGTAACCCATGTGCGGATCAAGCCAGCCGAGACTGGGCCCCCCCTGCTTGGCGGTGAGGACCTCCACCTTCTCGCCGGACTTCAGGGTGTAGGTGAGCGGCACAATGTGTCCGTTGACCTTCGCGCCGCGGCAACGGTGACCCACCTCGGAATGGATGGCATAGGCGAAATCCACCGGCGTGGCGCCCTTGCGCAGACGTATCACCTGTCCCTTGGGCGTCAGCACGAAGATCTGGTCAGCGAACAGCTCTGCGCGGAAATCCTCCAGCAAACCCCGGTCGTCCTCCTTGCTCTCCAAGAGGCGCCGCAGCGAATTGATGCTGCGGTCCAGTGCGTCGTCCTGGCGCCCGCCCTCCTTGTAGCGCCAATGGGCCGCCACGCCGTATTCGGCAAAGGCGTGCATTTCCTGGGTTCGTATCTGGATCTCCACCGGTCGACCTTCAGGCCCTATCACCACCGTATGGAGGGACTGGTAGCCGTTGTCCTTGGGGTTGGCGATATAGTCGTCGAACTCCTTCGGAATATGCAGCCACCGCCCGTGCACCAGTCCAAGCACGGCATAGCAGGTGGCGGGCTTGTCCACCATGACGCGCACCGCCAGCAAATCGTAAAGGTCGTCCAAAGCCACATGCTTGCGCTGCATCTTTCCCCAGATGCTGTAAATGTGCTTTGGTCGGCCATAGACTTTGGCTGCGATTTCGTTGTCCTTAAGTTCCTTTTCCAGCAACTCAATGAAACCTTGCACGTAGTTCTCGCGCTCTGCGCGATTTGTGGCGAGGGATTTGGCGAGGCTGCGGTACTCGTCAGGCTCAAGATAACGAAACGCCAAGTCCTCAAGCTCCCATTTCAACTGCCCCAAACCCAGGCGATTGGCCAGGGGCGCGAAGATATCCATGGTCTCGCGGGCAATCTTGTAGCGTACCGCGTCCTCTTGATTCTTGAGCATGCGCAGGCGTTGCAGCCGATAAGCCAGCTTGATGAGCACCGCGCGCACATCGTTCACCACAGCCAGCAGCATGCGGCGCAGCAGTTCCGCTTGCTCCGGTTCGCGAATCTCGGTCTCGGAGTACTCGTTGAAGGTATTGAGCCAGTTGACCTTCTGCACCAGGTTGGCCACTTCTGCGCCGAAGCGGACGCCTATTTCCCGTTCATCCAAGTTGTCCCTCAGCCAGGGATCGCTCAGCAGAGCGGCTTCCAGGGTCTGCGCGTCGACGCGCAGACCAAGCAGAATGTGAGCCACGTCGATGCCGCGCGGACGCTTGATCAGGTCGTGATCGCGGGCATGTACCGCGCAGTTCAGGGCTTCCGTGAGGCGCTGAGTTTCGCTCTGAGGAAAGCCGGCGCACAGCTTCTCCAGCAAGTGCTCGTGGGAATGGGAGGAGAGATCGAATTGATAGAGTGAATGCTTCATCGCAAATCAATATGAGGCCGTGGCGATGGAAATTCAATGCAGGGATGAGGCCAAGCCGAGCCGGTGCTGCGGCACCAAAATGCCAGGCGAGCATACCCGAATTATGGCAGAATCCTTGAACAGTCAGGCGACGGGACCGCATGCAAGCCATGAGCAAGTCTGAAATTATCGAACTGCCGATTCCTCCCCGCGTGCCCCTGAACCAGCTTTCCGAGAGTCTGGAAGCGCAATTGCCTCGCTCTCGCGTTCTGGACCTGAAATGCAGTTTTCACGATACCTTCGACTGGCGACTCTTCCGCGCAGGACTCTGTCTTGCGGGATACACCGGTTCGGAAGACCCCCGCCTCGTGTTGCGCCGCCTTGCCGATGGCAAGGTACTGGCGTGGCAAGGCGAGGTGCGGGAGCCGCCTTACTTTGTCTGGGATCTTGCCGATCAAGACCTGCGGGAGTTGCTTGATCCAGTGGCAGAGATGCGTTCACTAGGCGAACAATTGAGCTTGATTGCCACAGGCGCGCTCCGCGTCAGTGAGGACGGGCAGACACGGCTCAGCCTGTTGCACTGCCGATTGGCCTCCAAAATCGACACACCTGGTCACCCGCTGGGCGACTGGTTGCTGCTGGAAGGACGGATGGAAGCGGGCGGTCCAGCGGCCTTGCTCATGGCGACCCTGGCTCAGCGCTACGCCATCGATACCGCCGCTGAGCCACTCATCCTGCATGCCCTGAGCGCCGAGGCGCGCAGGCCCGAGAATCCTACCCCCTCCCCTGTTCTGGCCCTCGACCCCGCTCAGCGCGCCGATTCGGCCACCCGCGCCATCCTGCTGCGCTTGCTGCAGGCCATGGAAGTGAACGAGCCCGGCTTGCTGGACGGGCGCGACACGGAGTTTCTGCATGATTTCCGGGTCGCCGTGCGCAGGACCCGTTCCGCCCTGGGCCAGGTCAAAGCCGTTCTGCCACCCCGGACCGTGGCGCGCTTCGTGCCCGCCTTTGCCTGGCTGGGGCAGATCACCAGCCTGCCGCGCGATCTGGACGTGTATCTTCTGGGTTTCGAGGATCTCCGGGCGCAGGTGCCCCCGGATCTGCAACCGGCCTTGGAACCCCTGAAGGAATTGATCAAAGAGAAGCGCGTCGCAGCGCACCGCGCTCTGGCCAGGCAACTCGACTCAGGCCGCTACAAGCGGCTTAAGCTGTCCTGGCGCAGGGTGCTGCAGGCATCGCCCCCTCGTCGCCCGCGCGCCGCCAATGCGCGCCGTCCCATCGGCGAGGTGGCGGACGAGCGTATCCTTAAGGTATTCCGCCGCGTGCTCAAACAGGGCAAGGCCATCGCTGACGATTCTCCGGACGAGCAGTTACATGAGTTGCGCAAGTCCTGCAAAAAGTTGCGCTATCTCCTGGAGTTCTTTCAAAGTCTCTACCCAAACGACAGGATCAGGGCGCTGATCAAACATCTCAAAGGCTTTCAGAACCACTTGGGAGAATTACAGGACCTGAGCGCGCAGATCCAGACCTTATACGCACTCGGCCAGGAATTACGTTCTCGGCGGGCCACCGAGGCGGAGACGCTGTTGGCCATGGGCGCCTTGCTGGGCCATCTGGACCGTCAGCGCCGCAAGCTGAGGGAGAGCTTTGAACGCAGTTTCAAGGAATTTGCCGGCGCGGAGAATCACGCACACTATCGCCGGCTGTTTTCTGGCCAACGAACCCGCTTGCAAATTCCAGGCGAAACCCGAGAATAGTGAGATAGGTCGCAAAACGCCCCGCGCTCGAGAGTGCGCCTCAAGGCACTGTCAGGCCGATCGCGGCAGCGGCACCACCCATGACAATAACCAAAACCATAAGAGGGCATGCATGAATGTGACCACGACCCAAGCCGCGGCTATCCCCCAGATCGTGATCGTAGGCGGCGGCGCCGGTGGATTGGAGTTGGCAACCAGTCTGGGCAATTCACTGGGCAAGCGCGGCCAAGCCGAAATCACCCTGATCGACTGCAGCCGCACCCATATCTGGAAACCCTTGCTGCATGAGGTCGCCGCCGGCACCCTGGATTCCCATGACGACGAACTGGACTATCTGGCCCAGGCGCGGCTTAACCATTTCCGCTTCGTGCTGGGACGCATGACCGGTCTGGACCGCGAGCGTAAGCAGGTGCTCATCGCGGCCATCGTCAACGAACAGGGCGAGGAGATTGTGCCGGCGCGCAGCCACCGCTACGATTACCTGGTCATTGCCATCGGCAGCATCTGCAATGACTTCGGCATCACCGGCGTCGCTGACAATTGCATGTTCCTGGACACCACGGAACAGGCCGAACAGTTCCAGAACCGGCTGCTGGAAGCCTATATGCGAGCCCACGCCCACGGCGGCGTCGCCAACGAGGGGGAGTTGGACGTGGCTATCGTCGGCGGCGGAGCCACCGGCATCGAACTCTCGGCACAGTTGCACCAGGCCACCCGGTTGCTGAATGCCTACGGCCTGGACAACGTCAAGCCCAGTGATATCAAGCTGCACTTGATCGAAGCTTCCACCCGTCTCCTTCCGGGACTGCCCGACCGGCTGTCGGAAGCTACGCGACAGCAATTGCTGACGCTCGGCATTCACCTGCACTTAGGCGAGCGCGTGGTGGAGGTCAGCCCGCAAGGCGTCAAGACCGCTTCCGGCCAGTTCATCCCCGCGGCGCTCAAAGTCTGGGCCGCCGGAATCAAGGCTCCGGACTGCCTGCAAGGCGTGGGGGGGCTTGAAACCAACCGCATCAACCAGTTGCTGGTCAAGCCGACCCTGCAAACCACCCGCGACGACCATATTTTCGCGATAGGCGACTGCTGCGCCTGTCCCTGGCCCGAAAAGGGACCGGATGCCACCGTGCCGCCACGGGCTCAGTCAGCGCATCAGATGGCCAGCCTGGTGCGCAAGAACCTGCAACGCTTGCTGGAGAATCAGACGCTGCAAAATTACCGCTACACCGATTACGGTTCCCTGGTTTCCCTGGGAAAATTCAGCACGGTGGGCAACCTCATGGGTAATCTCATGGGCAGCGTGATGATCGAGGGGGCGCTGGCACGCCTCGTTTATCTCTCGCTTTACAAGATGCACCAGATCGCCCTTTTCGGCCCGGTGCGAGTCGCCCTGCTGGTGATTTCCCACTTCTTCCGCAGCCGCCTGCGTCCCAAGATCAAGCTGCATTGATTGAAGCGAAAAGTGCCGGCGGGGCGGTCGCCCCCCGCCGGTTGGGAGCTGACCGTGCGTTTAGCGCGGCAGGGAGGTCACTTCCTGGGCTTTCGGGAAGTCCGCGCCCACACTGATGACAAAACTGGTGACTTCTTCGAAGTTCAAGCTGGACTTGACCACCTTGGATTCGTGCAGGATCACGGTAAAACCGTTGGTGGGGTTGGGCGACGTGGGAATGTAGAGCACGTAGCGGTCACCTTGCCGGTTGGTGACATAGGCCGGCACCCAGACGCCGTCCTTGGGATATTCCACGTAAACCACTTCGCGCGTGTGCTGGTCGCCCTGCCCACGGAACATGTCGATGACCTTCTTGGTCACCCGGTAGACGCTGTTGATGAACGGCAGACGGCCGATCACTAGGTCGAACATGCGAATGATCAGGGATTGACGCAGCTTGGCGATTTCATGGCCGATGTAGGCGAGCAACGCGAACACGCTGAGCAAAACCGCCGCCACCATCCAGTAATGGCCAACCCACTCCTTGATGTTGAACACTGCGTGCAAGGTGAAATTGGTCAGCCAGAACAGGATCTGCATGACGATGAAGATCGGCAGGATGGCCACAGTGCCGATCAGGAAATAGTTGAAAACGGCCTTCATGCCGCCCGATACCGCTGACATTGTTTAACCTCCCGAATTACATGGTTTAATTATTGTAATAGTGCTAGCGCGAGCCTGATCTCACTCGCCTGCAAGCCATTGTAACCGAAAGCCGCCCTCCCCCCCTGAGGCCAGAGCCCCATGCAACCAAGGGCCCAGCGCGGTGAGCTGCTCTTCCAGATGCCAGGGTGGATTGATCACGACCATGCTGCTGCCATTCATGCGCAGCGGCAAATCCTCGGAGAATAGCCGCAGTTCAGCCGCGAGCATCTTACGGATACCGCTGCGCTTCAGTTGACGGTGAAACCAGTCGAGCGTGGCCAGGTCCTGGATGGGATACCAGATGGCGTAAGTGCCCGTGGGCCACCGCTTCCAGGCCTCCTGCAAGGCCTGCAACAGGCGGTTACGCTCGTCCTTCAGTTCAAAGGCGGGATCGATCAGAACCAAACCGCGCCGCTCCTTGGGCGGCAGCAGGGCCTTGAGCGCCTGATAGCCGTCCATTGCCTTCACAAGCACCTGGCGATCCCCCTTGAACTCATCCCCCAGCACGGCGTTTTCCTTGGTATGCAATTCGCACAGCAGCATCCGGTCAGCCGGCCTGAGCCAATGGCGGACAAGCCGCGGTGAGCCGGGGTAGATACGTAAGACCCCATCCACATTGAAGGCACGCACCGCCTCCACATAGTCGGAAACACCTGCCGGCAGGTCGGTTCGCTGCCAAAGCCGAGCAATGCCCGTTTCATACTCCCGGTTCTTGCGCGCCTTCTCCGAATCGAGTGCATAGCGCCCGGCGCCGGCGTGGGTGTCCAGATAGCAGACGGGTTTCTCTTTGAGCAGCAGCGCTTTGAACAGCAGGGTCAGAGTCACGTGCTTGAGAACGTCGGCGTGATTGCCGGCATGATAGGCGTGGCGGTAGCTGAGCATGTCGAGGTCCTTGGGATGGCCGATCAATCTAACCCATGTTGTCAGAAAGTCCAGCACTCATGGCGTTAGATGGTTGCGGTACACTGTCAGATCAAGACTGGAGTTCACCGTGACGGCCCCCATTGCCTTTTATATCACCGCCCATGGCTTCGGCCACGGCGTCAGGTCCAGCGACATCATCCGCGCATACAAGAGGCAGCATCCCGAGCATCCGGTGCATATCGTCAGCGGACTGCCGGCAGCCTTTTTCCAGGCCAGACTGGGCCACGTGCTGAGCCCGTTCGATACCATCCGGAATGCCAGCTTTGACGTGGGCATGGTTCAGAAGGATGCCATCCGCACCGACGTGGAGGCGACGCTGGCCGCCACCCTGGATCTCTGCCACCGAGCAGAAGAATTGGTCCTGGGCGAGCAGGACTATCTGTGCCGAAACGGCATTCGCGCCGTGGTCGCCGACATTCCCGGCATTCCTCTGGCGGCGGCAAAGCGCGCGGGCATTTCAGCCATCGCCATTGGCAACTTCTCCTGGGACTGGATCTACGCGGAATTCGCCGCGCGCGACCCGCGCTGGCAGCCTGTCATTGAGCATTTTCAAGGCTGCTACCGCCAGGCGGACCTGCTGCTGCGCCTGCCTTTCCCCTGCGATACCGGCGCATTTCTGCGGATCGAGGATGTTCCCTTGCTGGCTGAGCCCGGCCGTTCGCGACGGGCTGAACTCGCGCGCGACTTTGGCGCGTCCCTGGAAAAGCGCTGGGTGCTGCTGTCTTTCACTTCCCTGCATTGGGAGCCCGGCGCCCTGCGCAAACTGCAGGCGCTTCAGGATTACGAATTCTTTGTGGTGCGTCCCTTCGACTGGCCGGATACCGGCCTGCACGCCGTGGAACCCGCAAGATATTCCTTTTCCGACGTGGTGGCCTCGGTGGACGTGGTCGTGTCCAAGCCCGGGTTCGGCATCGTCTCGGACTGCATAGCCAATGGGAAACCGCTGATCTATGCGGACCGCACCGATTTCGCCGAATATGAGGTGCTGGTAGATGCCATCCGGCGTTATCTCCGGAACCGCCATATTCCGTCATCCGATTTGTATGCGGGAGACCTGCGCCTTGCCCTGGAGCATGCCCTTACCGCCCCTGAGCCGGCTGAACGCCTGGGCAGAGGCGGCGCCGGCCTTGCGGCGCGCCGAATCTATGAATTGGCGTCTGCTTGAATGTCGGATGCCGCCGGCGACGATCCCTGCCGTTCCCAGGAATCAATGATGGCGCGCAAGCGCGTGCGAGTGTGCGCCAGCCCTATTTCGATCCGCTCGACCGGGAGGCCCAAGTGCGCCCCCATCGCTTGCAGATGGTCAGGCGCTTCGGGGTCGATCCCGGTGTCCAACAGTATCAGCTTGGACGCGAACTCGTTAAAAAACGCCCGTAGGTCCTCGTCGGCGAAGCCCATCTCCGCCAGTCGCGCAGGCCAGTGACGCAACCAGGCCGGCGTCATCAGATAGGCGCCGCGGGTGATGGCCGCATCGACCACGTCAACCGGAGCCACCAGATGAAAGCACTGCTCCTGGGGCAAAAGCTGCAGCGGCGGCATCGCCGCAGGAACGGCCTGCCGTAACTCGGATAGGCAAGACCGTCCCAACGCTACGGCCATTTCGCAGTCCCGAGGCAAGGCGGCGCGGAGGGACTCCCAGCTGACCGGTGGCCTGCCGCAGCGCGCGGGAAAGGCCCCGACCTCGACCAGGCGCCAGCCTTCGGCGGCGATGGCCGCTTCGAGTTCCTGTCGAAAGTTACTGCAGGTCAGCAGGCACAGCTTGCCGGTCATGGCGGCACGATGATATCGGCGGGCACGTTCACCTGGCCCTCTTCAGAATAGGGCCAGGCAATCGACACGGGAACTGCCGTCCAAGGCCAGCGGGAGCAGAAGGGTGGAAAATCCGGCCGCCTTGGCCCTGGGACAGAATTCGGCAGGGTCGCCCTCGTACTCAACGCTAAAGACAGCCTTTTGCGCCTGAATGAACGGCGCCAGCAAGTCGCATTCGTTGTAGGCGAAGCATTGCTCATTGAGTGCCCAATCAAAGTGGCTCAGCAACTGCCGAACCTGAGCCAGATCGTTCTTGAGTCCGATGGACAGGCCGCGCTGGTGCGCCCATGCCGCGAGGGCCCTGTTGTAGGCGAGCTGATGGCGCGGCTTCAGCCGGAAACCGCTCCTGTTCTGATAGCCATCCAGGTTATCCGGCTCGACCCCGTCGCAGCCCTTTGCAACAGCCATATCCAGTCGTGCCTGCATGATGGGCGCCAGCCGCTTCAGCTTGCGTATGTCCAGCCACCGCTCGCCCGGCCATCCCTCCAGTTCCCGGCCCTTGAGTTGCCTGGGAAAGGCCGAAGCATCCGGCCGCCAGTTCTCGAAGGCGCCGGCGTTGAAATAACAGATGACTTTGCGCCCCAGTCCATGCAACTGGTCGATGAGCGATGTGGGTGCTTCGAACAAGTCGATGTCATACACTTGAACGTCGATGTCCGTGGCTACCGCGCCCTGTAACTGCCAATTCCAGGTCGTTCCAGGCTCCGGTTGCCAGGTGTCCGCACGGGCTTGCGCCGTGTATGCCGCGGATGCGACAGCCAACAACACCAGCCGGAAGAGGCACTGGAAAAATCTCGAAAGCGGTCTCATCATCGCGCACCGACGATCTGAGTGGAATGCCCCCATGCTACGCCGTTCGGCGCGTTGGCGCAGCCTGTCAGTTCAAACGCGTCACTGAAAGCCGGACGCTGAACCGCTCCGCCCGGCGGTGACCGGCCGCATCGCAACCCAATGACGACAGGAAGGGCAGCGCCAGTGCAGTTCGTTGCCGCTGAATCCACAGTGGCTGCAGCGGTAACGCACGGCACCCGCGCAAAGCCGGTCGATGGCACGGTCCAAGCGAATAAGCGCTTCCCGTTGCGCTCCGTTCTTCTCTTCCAGCAAGAGCCCGGTCATGGCGTTCAGGGTCTTCAGTGACGGATGGGCTTCCAGCACCCGCTGCAGATGCTCGATGGCACGCCCGTTGCCGCGCTCGGTGCGCAACTGTCGCGCCAGCGCCAGGGCCGCACTCTCAAGGCCATAGGTTTCGTACACGTAGCCCAGATAGCCCATGAGTTCGGCGGGTGATTTGTTCAAGCGTTCGTAGCATATCTGCAGAGGTTCCAGAATCTCCTGGATATAAGCCGGATCCTGCGCCTCAACTTGCTTCAGCGCCAGCAGAGCCTCCTCGTAGAGGCCGTCGCGCATGCGCATGCGGGCCAGAAGCAGGTTGGCGCGCACACATCCTGTGTCTTCGGCCCGCGCTTGTTCGAGCCACTGGAAGGCCTCTTCATTGCGATGGGCGGCCAGGGCTTCCTCGGCCAGTTCGCAAAGAAATTGGGCGACCGACTCCCCATGCGGCAGTTTGCCGAGCCTCGCCAATTTGCGGGTGCACTCGATCGCTTTCTGCCATTCCTTCTCGTGCTGGAAGATGGCCAGCAACTGTTGCAGTGCGGCCCGACCTCGGCCGGGATGGTCGATCAGGTTGCCAAAAATGATTTCGGCGCGGTCAAAAAGTCCCGAACGCAGGTAGTCCAAGCCCAATTCGTACTGTGCCAGGGCCCTCTGTTCGGTATCCAGCACCCCTTTTTGAATCAGGTTTTCATGGATCTCGATGGCCCGCTCTAGATCGCCACGGCGGCGGAACAGGTTACCCAGCGCGATATGGGTCTCGATGGTTTCGCGGTCACTTTCCAGAAGACTCGCGAAGGTGTCGATGGCCTTATCGGTCTTCTCGCTCAGCAGGTAATTGAGGCCACGGCAGTATGCCTGGCGGAATTCTTGGCCTGGGTCGCCCCGGCCTTTCTGGATGTAATGGTTTTTAGCGGCAAACCACCCGGAAGCCGCTGCGACGGGCAGGAGTAGGAACAGCCAGTCCTGCATCAAGCGTCTTTGGAAGCGTTGGAATGCAGTTCTTCGAGCTCGTGCTCAGCCAGCGCCAGCTGTTTTCTCAGGCGGCTATTCTCGGCCTTGAGGCGGAGAACCCGTATGATCTGGACAGCAGCACCGATGGCCACGCCGGCGAGGAGTTCTATGGTCAGCGCAAGCGCCAGGGGCATGCTGATTTTTCCGATGAACAGATTGATGCTCACCGGTTGCAGATTCTTCATGGAAAATGCCAGGGCGATCAGGAAAATGACCGCAAATACCAATGCGTAAATCGCCTTGATCATCGTCGCCCGCAAATTGTCCGTTTTCAGGAAATTTCGCCGTCTTCCGCCGCACGCGCTGCATTGACCCGGTCACGAAGTTCTTTGCCGGGCTTGAAATGCGGCACGTACTTGGAGGTTAGCTCCACGGAGTCGCCGGTTTTAGGATTGCGTCCCACCCGAGGGGGCCGGTAATGCAGGGAGAAACTGCCGAATCCGCGAATTTCGATGCGCTCGCCGCTGGACAGGGATTGGCTCATGTGCTCGATCATCGATTTCACGGCTGACTCAACGTCGTCCGCCGACAAATGTGCGTTCTTCCTGGCCAGTAATTCGATAAGTTCTGATTTAGTCACCGTTGCTTCCACACAATGAGGGGGCATTGCTGCCCCCTAAAAATGGTTCAATCTTATTTTTCCATCTGTTCCTTGAAAATGTCGCCCAAGGTCGGCGTTCCCGCTTGCTGCGAGGTGTAGTCCTTGATGGCCGCGGCCTCTTCCTCCTGATCCTTGGCCTTGATGGACAGGCTGATGCTCTTGGTCTTCTTGTCGACGCCGATGAACTTGGCTTCGACCTCATCGCCCACGCTCAGCGAGGTACGCGCATCTTCCAAACGGTCGCGCTGGATCTCCGAGGCGCGCAGATAGCCTTCCACGCTGTCGGCCAGGGTGATGACGGCGCCCTTGGCGTCCACTTCCTTGACCACGCCCTTGACGATGGCGCCCTTGTCGTTGGCGGCCAGCCAGTTCTGGAACGGGTCCTGCTCCAACTGCTTGATGCCGAGGGAGATGCGCTCGCGCTCCGGATCGATGGCCAGAATTACGGTTTCCACCTCGTCACCCTTCTTGTAGTTGCGGATCGCGTCTTCGCCGGTGGTGCTCCAGGATATGTCGGACAGGTGCACCAAACCATCGATACCGCCATCCAGGCCGATAAAGATACCGAAATCGGTGATTGACTTGATGCTGCCGGCAATCTTGTCGCCCTTCTTGTGGGTGGAGGCGAACTCTTCCCACGGGTTCTGCCTGCACTGCTTCATGCCGAGAGAAATGCGGCGGCGGTCCTCGTCGATATCCAGGACCATGACCTCCACTTCGTCGCCCAACTGGACCACTTTGCTCGGATTGACGTTCTTGTTGGTCCAGTCCATCTCGGACACATGCACCAAGCCTTCCACGCCCTCTTCCAACTCCACGAAGCAGCCGTAGTCGGTGAGATTGCTGACCTTGCCGAACAAGCGGGTGCCGGCCGGATAACGGCGGGCAATGTTCATCCACGGGTCTTCGCCGAGCTGCTTGAGGCCCAAAGAAACGCGGTTCTTCTCCTGGTCGTACTTGAGCACCTTGACCTGGATTTCCTGGCCAATCTGCACGGTCTCGGACGGGTGACGCACGCGCTTCCAGGCCATGTCGGTGATATGCAGCAGGCCGTCGATGCCGCCCAGGTCGATGAACGCGCCGTAATCGGTGAGGTTCTTGACCACGCCGGTGACGGTGGCGCCTTCCTGCAGGCTTTCCAGCAGCGCCTCTTTCTCCGCGCTGTACTCGGATTCCACCACTGCACGGCGGGACAGAACGACGTTGTTGCGCTTCTGGTCGATCTTGATGACCTTGAATTCCAGGTCGCGGCCTTCCAGGAAGGTTGTGTCGCGCACTGGACGCACATCCACCAGGGAGCCGGGCAGGAACGCGCGCAACGCACCGATCGCCACGGTGAAGCCGCCGCGAACCTTGCCGGTGATGCGTCCGACCACGGTTTCATTCTGCTCGTGGGCCGATTCCAGATCGCCCCAGGCCTTCTGCTTGCGGGCCTTGTCACGGGACAGGAGTGTGGCCCCCAGACCGTCCTCCAGCATATCCAGGGCCACTTCCACCTGGTCGCCCACCTGGACTTCCAACTGCCCGTCCGCATTCAGGAACTGCCACTTGGGGATAACGCCCTCGGACTTGAGGCCGGCGTTGACTACGACCACGTCCTGGCCGATGTCCACGACGGTACCGGAAACGATGGAACCCGGACGCATCTCGGCCTTGGCCAAGCTCTCTTCAAACAACTCTGCAAAGCTTTCGCTCATAAACTGTACTTCTTTTCAGCTTCATACCGGCAAGCAATGCCAGCCGAAGCCGTCTGTGATATGTTGAACAAAGCCGGCGGCGTGTGGCCGGCAACCCGATTGACCTGCAAAGCGCTGACGTTAAGCCCGAATCAGCACGATTGCAGTATCTCGAGACAACGGGCGATGACCGCTTCGATGCTCATGGCGGAGGAGTCCACCAGATGCGCATCGTCGGCCATCTTCAAGGGGGCCTGGCTGCGTTCCCTATCGCGCCGGTCCCTTTCCTCGATCTCTCGCGTCAAGTCGGGTAGGCTAACATCGACGCCCTTCTCTTTCAACTGCTTATATCGCCTGAGGGCGCGTTCTTCGGCACTGGCTGTAAGAAAAATCTTGCACCCGGCATCCGTGAAGACCACGGTGCCCATATCACGGCCATCGGCCACCAGTCCCGGCGCCTTGCGAAAGCCACGCTGCTTCTGCAGCAGCGCATCGCGCACCGGCCCCAGGGCAGCCACCCGGGAAGCCGCGTCGCCCGTGACTTCCAGGCCGAGGAGCGGGCTTACGTCGGCGCCATTGAGGATTACCAGGGGCGGTTCGCCCGGCTCGAAACGCAGGTCCATGGCGGTGGCGGTGCGCACGATGCCATCCACATCGTCCAGGGCCAGTTGGGCGTCCAGGGCGGCGATGGCCAGAGCGCGGTAAATGGCGCCGCTGTCCAGGTAATGCCAGCCCAGGCGCTGCGCGATGGCCCGGCTCACGGTGCCTTTGCCCGCGCCGCTGGGCCCATCCAGGGTCATCACGGGGACGTTCTGTGCCATGTCAATCCTCCAGGGCTTCGATCCCCAATCCCAGAGACGCGGCTAGCGTAACGAACCCCGGAAAGGATGTGTTGACATTGGCGCAGTCGCGCACCTCGATAGACCCGCGGGCCCGCAGAGCCGCGATTGCAAAGGACATGGCGATGCGGTGGTCGCCGTGGGATTCGATTTCGCCGCCGCTCATGGGGCCGGGTTGAATCACCATGCCATCCGGCGTGGGCCGGGCGTCGACACCTAGGACCTGCAAACCGTCCGCCATCACCTGGATGCGGTCACTCTCCTTGACCCGCAGTTCCTCCGCCCCGCTCAGACGGGTTTCGCCTTCGGCGCAGGCCGCGGCGATGAAAAGGGCCGGGAATTCATCGATGGCCAGGGGCACGAATTCTTCCGGGATCGCGGCGCCCCGCAGCGGCGCGGAGCGTACCCGCAGATCCGCCACCGGCTCTCCGCCCACCTCGTGCAGGTTCAGTAATTCGATGTCCGCCCCCATCAGGCGCAATATGTCGATCACACCGGTACGCGTGGGGTTCATGCCCACATGGCGCAGGGTGATGTCGGCACCGGGGGCTATGGATGCGCCCACCAGGAAAAACGCGGCCGAGGAAATATCGCTGGGCACATCGATGTCGCAGCCTGTCAGCAGGCCTCCGGAGCGCACGGCGATGCGACTGCCCTGTCGCCGCACCGGATAGCCGAAACCGGCCAGCATGCGCTCGCTGTGGTCCCGGGTGGGGGCGGGCTCGGTGACGCTGGTCTCGCCCTCGGCATAAAGCCCAGCGAGCAGCAGACAGGACTTGACCTGGGCGCTGGCCACCGGCATGTCGTAATGGATGCCGCGCAGCATGGCGTTGCCATAAATGCGCAAGGGCGCGGTGCCATCGGGCGAGGTGTCGATGCGGGCGCCCATGCGGCGCAAGGGCTCGGTCACGCGGCGCATGGGACGGCGGGTGAGTGAGGCATCGCCGGTCAGCACCGTGTCGAAGGCCTGGCCCGCCAACAAGCCGCTCAAAAGGCGCATGGATGTGCCGGAGTTGCCGAGATACAGGGGCTCGGACGGCGCCTTGAGCCCCCGCAATCCGACGCCGTGCACGGTGACCCGGCCTTCTTCCGGGCCTTCGATGCCCACACCCATGGCGCGGAAGGCGTTCATGGTGGCCAGGCAATCCTCGGCCTGGAGGAAGCCCGTTACCCGGGTGGTCCCTTCGGCGATGGCGCCCAGCATGATGGAGCGGTGGGAGATCGACTTGTCTCCCGGCACGCGCGCGGTGCCGTTTAAGCTGCCTCCCGGTGCGATCCTGAAACGGAGGGTGGATTGGCTCATGCTCATTTTTCCAATTGATCGAGAAATCGTTGCCGCGCCTGGCGCGCATCCATGAAAAAACTCAGAAGCTCGCCCGAGGCCTCGCGCGACAATAGCTGGTTAACGCTCTCCAGTTCCTGCTGCAACTGGCGGATCAAGGGCGCGATCTGCTCGCGATTGGCCATGCAGATATCCAGCCACATGGTCGGGTCGCTCGAGGCGATGCGGGTGAAGTCGCGAAATCCGCCGGCGGCGTACTGGAAGATTTCCTCTTGCTCATCCTTGCGGCCTAGCATGTGCACCAGGGTGAAGGCCAGGACATGGGGCAGGTGGCTGGTGGCGGCCAGGACGGCGTCGTGATGATCCGGGTCCATACGCGACACCCTGGCGCCGATCGCGTTCCAGAACGCTTCCACCGAATCGAGTTTGCCGGCGTCGGTGTTCGCCAAAGGCGTCAGGATGACCCGCTTGCCCGCATACAAGGCCTCAGACGACGCCTCCACACCGCTACGCTCCGCGCCCGCGATGGGGTGTCCCGGCACGAAATTGGGGGGAGTCGCACCAAACAGGGCGTTCAAAGCGGCGACGATATTGCCCTTGGTGCTGCCGGCATCGGTATAGATCGCATCTAGGTTCCAGGCCAGCTTGAGTTCGGCCAGCACGGAACCGATCGCCCCGACTGGCGTGGCGACAAAAACCCAGTCAGAACCCTCGGCGCCCTCCTCCACCGACCGAAAGCCCCGGTCGATCACCCCCAGTTCCTCGGCTCGGGCCAGGTTCGATGGGTCCCGGTCGACTCCGACGATCTCGCTGCAAAGCCCC
Organism: Methyloterricola oryzae; assembly: GCF_000934725.1. Classification (NCBI taxonomy): domain Bacteria; kingdom Pseudomonadati; phylum Pseudomonadota; class Gammaproteobacteria; order Methylococcales; family Methylococcaceae; genus Methyloterricola; species Methyloterricola oryzae. Next base: position 437,901 of record NZ_JYNS01000002.1, on the reverse strand, counting down.
CGCGCCCGTACCGCGCGCGCTACGGACCCGCCGATCAGACCGACACCGATGATGCAGAGCCTTCGGATCATGGGCTTAGCACGCGGTCCAATGCGTCCAGAAAAATCTGGTTTTCCGTTTCGGTTCCCACCGTCACCCGCAGGTGATAGGGCAGGCCATAATTGGCCACCGGCCGCACGATCACGCCTTCCCGCAACAAGGCATCGTACACGGGACCGGCAGCGCGGCCCACGTCGACGGTGATGAAATTCCCCACGGAGGGAATGAATTGCAGATCGCGCTCGGCGAAGGCCTCGCTCAATTGCTTCAAGCCGCGGCGGTTCAGCTTCACGGTGCGGGCCAGATGTTCGGTATCGTCCAGAGCGGCTGTGGCGGCGACCAACGCCAGGGAATTCACGTTGAAGGGCTGGCGCACCCGGTTCAGGAAATCAGCGATTTCCGGGCTGGACACGGCGTAGCCCACCCGCAATCCCGCCAGCCCGTAGGCCTTGGAGAAGGTGCGGGTGACGATGAGATTAGGGAAGTCCTTGAGCAGGGCGATGCCATCCGGGTATTTCGGTTCGTCCACATACTCAAAATAGGCTTCGTCCAGCACAACCAATGTGTTGTCTGGAAGGGCCTTGAGGAACGCAACTAGGTCTTTGCGTCCGAAATGGGTGCCGGTGGGATTGTTGGGATTGGCCAGGAACACCACCCGCACCTGCTCATCGCTCAATGCCGCCATGGCGGTCAGATCATGTCCGTAGCGGGGACCGCGCTCGCCAGCATGGGCGGGGGCTACCCGCGCCGTCGCGCCCACCGCCTGGGTGGCAATGGGGTAGACGGCGAAAGCATGCTGCGAGAACACGGCAGCCGACTCCGGAGACAAGAACGCGCGCGCCACCATGTCGAGCACATCGTTAGAACCGTTGCCCAGGGTAATCTGCGCCGCGTCCACCGCCAGCTTGTGCGACAAGATGGCCTTGAGCTCGAATCCGGCGCCATCGGGATAGAGGTGCAACGCGTCCAGAGCCCCCCTGGCGGCTTCCAGGGCCTTGGGACTCGGGCCCAGGGGGTTCTCGTTGGACGCCAGCTTGACGATCCGGCTCAAGCCGAGTTCGCGTTCCAGTTCGGCGATGGGCTTGCCCGGCTGGTAGGGAGTGAGCCGGCGTACACCGGGCACGGCGAGGTCTTCGATGCTCATGGAGGGCTGATGGCTACGCGAATGTGGAGGACCGAGTGAGTCAGGATCAGCCGACGGCACGGGGATAGGAGCCGAGGATTTTGAGCATGCTCACGTCCTTTTCCAGTTCCTTCAGCGCCTCGGCCAGGGGATGGTCGTCCCGGTGCCCTTCCACGTCGATGAAGAACACATAATCCCAGGCACCCCGGCGGGATGGCCGCGATTCGATCTTGCTCATGCTGAGCTGGAAGCGGGCAAAAGGTTCCAGGGTGTTGTACAGCGCCCCCGGATAGTTCCTGGTGGACACCAGCAGCGAGGTCTTATCGCATCCGGTCGGGCCGACCGGGTTGCGTCCGATCACCAGGAAACGCGTGGTGTTGTTGGGATCGTCCTCGATGTTGCGTTCGAGGATTCCCAGATCGTAAAGCCCGGCCGCGACTTCCCCCGCGATGGCGGCGCTGTCGGGAGTGCCGGAGGCGAGGTGCGCGGCTTCCGCATTGCTGCTTACCGCAATGCGCTCCGCGCCGGGCAGATAGCGGTCCAGCCAGGCCCGGCACTGCGCGAGGGACTGCTGGTGCGAATAGACCTTGCGTACCAGCGTAAAGTCGTCCAGTCGGCTCAGGAGGTTGTGGTGTATGCGCAATACCACCTCGCCCGCGATCAGCAGCGGCGACTGCACGAAACTGTCCAGGGTGTGTGTGATCACACCTTCGGTGGAGTTTTCCACCGGCACCACGCCGAACTGGCAGTTACCGCTTTCCACCGCCCGGAAGATCTCGTCGATGGCCGGCAGCGGCACTGCCTGCACCGCATGGCCGAAATGCTTGTAGGCGGCCTGCTGAGTAAACGTGCCTTCAGGCCCCAGGAAGGCCACTGCAAGGGGCTTTTCCAGGGCCAGGCACTCGGACATGACCTCGCGGAAAAAGCGCACCACCGCCTCCCGGGACAGCGGGCCCGGATTGTTGGCCGCCACGCGCCGCAGCACTTCGGCCTCCCGCTCAGGACGATAGAAACAATCGTCTTCGCCGGACCGGGTTTTGGTCTCCGCCACCTGCTGGGCGCAGCGCGCCCGCTGGTTCAGCAAGTCCAGGATGCGATCGTCGATCGCGTCGATCTGTGCGCGCAACTGCGCGAGGGTCGGATCGGCTGCCATGAGTTCTGATGTTTTCGGCCGGCCTTTGCCTCAGAGAGTCCGCGCCGTCAGGACGCCGCTGATGCCGCGGATCTTCTCCAGAGTCGCCGCCGGCACGTCCGCGCTGAGGTCGACCAGGGTATAGGCGTAGTCCCCGCGCGATTTGTTGAGGAGATCGATAATGTTCAGGTTGGCCTCGGCCAGGGCGCTGGAGATCTGGCCCACCATGTTCGGCACGTTCTCGTTGGCGACGCCCAGACGGAAACCTTCCGTGCGCGGCATGATCACCTCCGGGAAGTTCACCGAATTGCGGATGTTGCCATTTTCCAGGTAATCGCGGATCTGGTCGGCCACCATCACCGCGCAGTTGTCCTCCGCTTCCTCGGTGGAGGCGCCGATGTGCGGCAGCAGGATCACGCCCTTCTTGTTCATCAGGCTGGCGGTGGGGAAATCACAGACGTAGGCGCCCAGCTTGCCTTCCTCCAGGGCCTGCGCGAGGCTGGCGTCATCGGCGATTCCGGCACGGGAGAAGTTGAGCAGCACCGCGCCTTTCTTCATCAGGCCGATACGGGCGGCGTTGATGATCTGGCGGGTCTGGTCGTTGAGGGGTACATGCAGGCTCAGAAAATCCGCCTTGCTCACCAGGTCGTCCACGCTGGCGGCCTTCTCCACCGAGGAGGAGAGTTGCCAGGCGCTGTCCACGGTCAGCAGCGGATCGAAACCCACTACCTTCATCCCCAGGGCCAGGGCGGTGTTGGCCACGCGCACGCCGATGGCGCCAAGGCCCAGGACGCCCAGGGTCTTGCCGGCCAACTCGATGCCGGCGAAGTTCTTCTTGCCTTTTTCCACCGCCTGGCTCAGCACCTCGTCATCGCCGCTCAGGCCACGAGTGAAGTCCCAGGCCGCGCAAATGTGGCGCGAGGCCAGCAACATGCCGGCAATGGTCAGTTCCTTCACCGCATTGGCGTTGGCCCCCGGCGCATTGAACACCGGGATGCCGCGCTTGGAATAGTCGGGAACGGGAATGTTGTTGACGCCGGCGCCGGCGCGTCCCACGCATTTCACCGAATCCGGGATGGGCACGCCGTGCAGCTTGAAGGAACGCAGCATAATGGCATCCGGGTGCTGGATCTCCGAGGCGATCTCGTAGCGATCGCGCGGCAGCCGTTCCAGACCTGCGACGGAAATATTGTTGTAGGTCAATACCTTGTACATGACAGATCCTCAGCCGTACTTGCGTTCGAACTCGCCCATGAAGGCGATCAGGGCGTCCACGCCGGCCTCCGGCATGGCGTTGTAGATGCTGGCGCGCATGCCGCCCACCTGACGGTGGCCTTCCAGGGTCACCAGTCCGGCAGACTTGGCTTCGCTGGCAAAGGTCTTCTCCAGCTCGGCCTTGGCCAGGCGGAACGGCACATTCATGCGCGAGCGGTATGCCGGTTCGACGGGATTGGAGTAGAACGGCGAGGCGTCGATTGCGGCATACAGCTTGGCCGACTTGCGGATGTTGACCTGTTCCATGGCGGCAAGCCCTCCCTGCCCTTTCAACCACTCCAGCACCAGGCCCAGTAGATACCAATTGTAGGTGGGCGGCGTGTTGAGCATGGAGCCGTTGTCCGACAGTTTTTTCAGATCCAGGATGCCTGGCGTTCCCGGCAGCACCTGGCCCAGCAGATCCTCGCGCACGATGACCACGGCGATGCCGGCAGGTCCCATGTTCTTCTGGGCTCCGGCGTAGATGAGGCCGTAGCGGCTGACATCCACTGGACGCGACAGGATGTTCGAGGACATGTCGCACACCAGGGGCAAACCGTTCGCGTCCGGGATGTCCTGGAACTCCACGCCGTTGATGGTCTCGTTGGAGGTGTAGTGCAGGTAGGCGGCATCGGCGGGCACATTCCAGGTCTCTCGCCCAGGAATGGTGGTGTAGCCGCCCTCCTTGGTGCTGGCGGCCAATGCCACCTGGCAGTACATCTTGGCTTCCGAGATGGCCTTTTCCGACCACAGTCCGGTGCTCACATAGCAAGCGGTGGTCTTGCCCCGCAGCAGGTTCATGGGGACGGCGGCAAACTGGCCGGTCGCCCCGCCCTGCACGAACAGCACCTTGTAATCGGCCGGCACCGCCAGCAGTTCACGCAGGTCCGCCTCGGCCTTCTCGGCGATGGCGACGAAGCTTTTGCCGCGGTGACTCATTTCCATCACCGACATGCCGGTATCGCCCCACTCCAGCATTTCATCGCGCGCCCGTTGCAGCACCGGCTCGGGCAGCATGGAAGGCCCGGCGCTGAAGTTGTAGACCCTGGACATAGTCACCTCAAGTTTGGTTAAGCAAATCGGCGGGCCCGCAGCCCGGCAAGAACCCCGGTGGCTGGATCAAACACGACGCCACGCAGGCGCTCATGCGCCGCTGCCGCCGATACGGGCCGTATTCTGGGTTCTGACTGTTTCAATATCCTTTCACGAGTGCCGGAATCGAGTGCGTGGCCGAACAGGCGAACCCGGCATTCTTAACAGGGCGCTTATTCAATGGGCTCCGCTTGCTCGCCGTCGGACTCTGGTTCGCCTTCCCCACCATTCTCATCACCGGGTAGATTGGCGATGCGATCAACGCCGACCACCTTCTCGCCCTCGCTCAGGCGGATCACAGTGACGCCCTGGGTATTGCGCCCCAGTTCGCGGATTTCGGCGACCCGGGTGCGCACCAGGGTGCCGGCGTCGGTGATCAGCATGATCTCGTCAGGCTCATCCACCAGCACGGCCGCAACCACCTGTCCATTGCGCTCCGAGGTCTGGATGGCGATCACACCCTGGCCGCCACGGCGGTGGCGCGGGAACTCCGACAGGGCGGTGCGCTTGCCGAAGCCATTCTCGGTGATATTGAGCACCGTGCCGTCGCTGGCGATGATCAGGGCGATGACCTTCTGCCCTTCGTTCAGGCTCATGCCGCGCACGCCGGTTGCGGTGCGCCCCATGGCGCGCACGTCGGTCTCGTTGAAGCAGACCACCTTGCCATCGCTGCTGAACAGCATCACATCCTGGGTGCCGTTGGTGATAGCCACGTCCACCAGGCGATCATCCTCGCGCAGGTCCACGGCGATCTTGCCGCTGGGCCGCGGCCGCTCGAATTCGGTCAGCACCACCTTCTTCACCGTGCCGGAGGTGGTGGCCATGAAGATGTAATGATCCTCGTCAAACTCGCGGATGGGCAGGATGGCGTTGACCTTTTCTCCTTCCTCCAGCGGAAGCAGGTTGACGAAGGGCCGGCCGCGCGCGGTGCGGCTGGCCACAGGCAGTTCGTAGACCTTGAGCCAGTAGACCTTGCCGGCGCTGGAGAAGCACAGGATGGTGTCGTGGGTATTCGCCACGATCAGCTTCTCGATGTAGTCCTCTTCCTTCGTCGCCGCCGCCTGCTTGCCGCGCCCGCCGCGGCGCTGCGCGCGATAATCGGTCAGGGGCTGCGATTTGACGTAACCCTCGTGGGATACCGTCACCACCACGTCTTCCTCGGTGATCAGATCCTCGGCGCACAAGTCCAACTGTGTGGTGATGATCTCGGTACGGCGGGCATCGCCAAACTGGTCGCGTACCGCTACCAGTTCGTCGCGGATGACTTCAAGAAGGCGCACGTCGCTGGCCAGGATGGCGAGAAGTTCGTCGATCTTGCCGAGCAATTCCTTGTATTCGGCGATGATTTTCTCCTGCTCCAGCCCGGTGAGGCGGTGCAGGCGCAGATCCAGGATGGCCTGGGCCTGGGCGGGCGAAAGGCGGTAGGCGCCTTCGACCAGGCCGAACTCGCGGCCCAGGTCATCGGGGCGGGAACGCCACTCGTCCTCGGCGCGGGCCAGCAGTTCGGTCACCACGCCCGGCTGCCAGCTGCGGCCCAACAGACGCGCCTTGGCCTCGGCAGGGCTGGGCGAGGTCTTGATGGCCTCGATGATCTCATCGATATTGGCCAGCGCGACGGCCAGGCCTTCCAAAATGTGCGCGCGTTCCCGCGCCTTGCGCAGTTCGAAGATGGTGCGCCGGGTCACCACCTCGCGGCGGTGGTCGATGAAGGCGACTAGCAGTTCCTTCAAATTCATGCAGCGCGGGCGGCCGTCCAGCAGGGCCACCATGTTGATGCCGAACACGCTCTGCATCTGGGTCTGCTGGTACAGGTTGTTGAGCACCACGTCCGGCACCTCGCCGCGCCGCAGCTCAATCACCATGCGCATGCCATCCTTGTCGGATTCGTCGCGCAGGCCGGAGATGCCCTCTAGCTTGCCGTCCTTGACCAACTCGGCGATCTTCTCCAGCAGCCTGGCCTTGTTTACCTGGTAGGGCAGTTCGCTGACGATGATGGACTGGCGTGCGCCCTCCTCGCCTTCGAAATGGCAGCGGGCGCGCAGGTAGATGCGGCCACGTCCGGTGAGATAGGCCTCGCGTATGCCCGCCGCGCCGTTGATCAGTCCCGCGGTGGGGAAGTCCGGCCCGGGCACCAGGGCCATCAGTTCGTGGATGCTGGCCCCCGGATTTTCGATCAGGGTCAGGCAGGCATTGATGACTTCGGTCAGGTTGTGTGGCGGGATGTTGGTCGCCATGCCCACCGCGATGCCGGCAGAGCCGTTGATCAGCAGGTTGGGGATGCGCGTCGGCAGGACCGAGGGTTCCCGCTCGGACTCGTCATAGTTGGGGACGAAATCGACGGTTTCCTTGTCCAGATCGGCAAGCAGGTCATGGGCGATGCGCGACATGCGCACCTCGGTGTACCGCATGGCCGCCGGCGGATCGCCATCCACCGAGCCGAAGTTGCCCTGGCCGTCGACCAGCATGTAGCGCAGGGAAAACGGCTGGGCCATGCGCACGATGGTGTCGTAGACCGCGGAGTCGCCGTGGGGGTGGTATTTACCGATGACGTCACCCACCACGCGGGCGGATTTCTTATAGGGCTTGTTCCAGTCGTTACCCAGTTCCTGCATGGCGTACAGCACCCGGCGGTGCACTGGTTTCAGCCCATCGCGGGCATCGGGCAAGGCACGACCCACGATGACGCTCATGGCGTAGTCCAGATAGGACTGCTTCATCTCGTCTTCGAGGCTGACTGGTATGATTTCTTTGGCGAAAGAAGACATCAGGTCCGTGTTGTTCTGCGATAAAAGCGAGGAAAGACGTTACTCCGTTTACGCGCCGAGGCCAGTTCGGTTGGCCTGTCTCGTTCTGAAGCGCCAGCCCGGGATTATATCACGCCACGCCGTTTGGAGGGTTTTGCGACTATGGCCATCGGCAGCAGCGCGACAGTTCGATCTGCTAAAATGCGCGCCCTGAAAGGACCCGAGCACACAAGCCCCATGACTTCAAGCGATTCCGCCCAGCATCGCCCCATCCGCAGCTTCGTGCTGCGACAAGGACGCATCACCGAGGCCCAGCGCCAGGCCCTGGACCTGCTGTGGCCCCGCTACGGCATCGAACCGGCGGATTGCCGCGCGCCTGCCCTGCTGTTTCCGCAGCCCCAACCTCTGGTGCTTGAGATCGGCTTCGGCAATGGGGAAAGCCTGACGCAGATGGCGGCGGCCACGCCGGAGCGGAATTTTCTCGGGATCGAAGTGCATCGCCCCGGTGTTGGACATGCCTTGTTGCGCATCGAGGAACTGGGCCTGAAGAACGTGCGGGTCTGCTGCGCCGACGCGGTGGAGGTGCTGAAGCAATTCATTCCCGACGCTTCGTTGGCAGGTATCCAGGTGTTCTTTCCGGACCCTTGGCACAAGAAAAGGCATCACAAGCGCCGCCTCATCAATCCGGAGTTCACCGAGCTTGCCGCCCGCAAACTGAAGACGGGGGGTGTGCTGCATGCGGCCACCGACTGGCATGACTATGCGCTGCAGATGCTTGAGGTACTGGAAGGCTGTGAGGCCCTGAAAAACCAGGCGGGTGCCAGACAGTTCAGCGAGCGCCCGGCGCACCGTCCGCTCACCAAATTCGAGTCACGCGGCCAGCGCCTAGGTCACGGGGTGTGGGACTTGCTGTTCGAAAAGCGCCCCTGAGCAGGGACCTCGGACCTATCCAGCCGCCTCGACCGCCGCCGGCGCTTCCTGACTGACGCCGGATGTTGGTGCCGGTTCCTGTTCGAGTTCCAAGGTGGACAGGATCGCCTTGAGTTCATCGAACTGACGCTGCAACGGAGCCAGTTTCTCTTCCATGGCCGCAATCTCGGCATCCAGCGACTCGCTGGTTTCGTTGACCTTGCGAAGTACTTCCAGGCGGCTTTCGATGAGACGTTTGCGGTCCTTGATCTGGTGAACTAGAGGCCCCAAGGCGGTTGAGCCCCAGGTCTTGGCCTCGTTGTGTGCCTGCCCGAACATCTCGCGCGCATTGGCGATGATGGTGCCATACAGCTTCTGCACCACCAGGCTCTGCTCCATCAGGGTGGAGGCCGCGCTGTTACGGAATTCCTCACCCTCGTCGAAGATACGCTGCAGTTCCACCTCGTATTTGTGGAATGACAGCATGACCGGCTGCAGGTCAGTGAACCCATGCTCGTCACGGAATCGCGCGTAAATGGCCTTGACCAGCCGCCTGGCCTCTTCGGCAATGGCCGAGGCCTTCTCCAGCACCACACGCAACTCGTCCAGCACGTTCTTCATCGAGTTCTTCATGCCGATGGTGGTCAGGCTCCCTGCCGTCTGCTTGCGCATGCGGCGCACGATGGGATCGATGGTATCGGCGCCCAAGGCCTCGATCAGCAAACGCACCTGGACCAGAAACACGCGCCGACTGGCCTGAAAATTATCCACGCTGGCCAGATAGCGCCCCTGCTGCTCCCGGGTTTCCTCCATGAGCTTGTGGGTCATCTCATGGTTATTGATGTCGATCTTGCGCATGTCAGCCAACTGGCGCTCGATGTCGGTCATTTCGGCGCCCAGTGTCGCGGCCGACTCCCGCACCAGATGTCCCACATTGTGGGATACCGCCTCTCGCAGGATGGTCTGGCGTTCGCGCACCACGCTATTGGCAAGATAATTCTCGATCCCCCGCAGCCGGCTCTTGTCCAGCAGCGCCTCGTCGCCCTTGACCTTGGCCAACAAGGCCTGCTTGGCCGATACCGGAAAGATCGAACCTTCCGCCACTTCCAGTATCTGGGCGGTGGTCGCAATCTGTTCATGGATGGATTTCTCGATGGCTTCCTCGCCCTGCAGATCACCCCACATGGAGTCGATCTTGTTCATCACCACCGCCAGTCCGCCATGGTGGGAATGGCGCGAGCCGCGCACGTGGTTGCGCCACATGTCCAAGTCGCTCTTGGTCACGCCGGTGTCGGCGGCCAGGACGAACACCACGGCCTGGGCGCTGGGCAGCATGTGCAGGGTCAGCTCCGGCTCGGCGCCCAGGGCATTGAGGCCCGGCGTATCCAGGATGGAAAGGCCTTCCTTGAGCAGATAATGGGGAAAGCTGATCAGGGCATGGCGCCAGGCGGGAATCTCCACGAATTCAGGGGGCAGGCTCTGACCCGGGCGCATCTCGTCGAAGGCGAGGCCGAGCTTGACGGCCTCCTGGTAGGGCACCTTCTTGGTGGCAGCGAGTTCGCGGAATGCCTCCTGCATCTGAACCGGGGAGTTGGGGTCAAGCTCGATCTGCAGCCAGCTGTCGGCGTGGCGCTTGTACTCGCTGAGGGAGGTCTCCGTCAGCCGGGTGTCGATGGACAGCAGGCGGATGTAGGCCCCGCCCTTGGTGTCGTAGAAGATTTCGGTGGGGCACATGGTGGTGCGGCCCGGCGATGAGGGCAGCAGGCGCACGCCGGTGTCGGAGAAAAACAGGGCGTTGATCAGCTCCGTCTTGCCCCGTGAGAATTCCGCGGCGAAAGCCACCACCAGGCGGTCTTCCCTGAGACTTTCCTCCATGTTGAGGATGCTCTCATTGATCGTATCGCCGTTCAGCCCGTATGTATCCAGCCAGGCCTTGTAACGATCGAGGGCGCCGATCAGCGCTTCCCTCCATTGCCCGTAACCCCTCAGTTTTTCCTCGAGCTGCATCTTGCTCATCTGTGACTCTCGACTTGTTGCCCGCCGGCGGGGTGAGTGCCCATGTCCAAACTATCGGAAGTGTAGACCAATTCCTTTCCCAGTCCGAGGGACGGCGGGACTTCCCTGTCGCTTAGAGTGATCGCGGGGGTCAGCTCAACAGGGCGATGGTCTGCTGCAAGGGCGGCAAGATCACCATTTTCCCCACCTGCAGGGCAATCAAGGCGATCAGCGGCGACAGGTCAATCCCCGCGATCGGACCGATGAGCTTGCGGCAAGTCCGCATGGTCGGTTCGGTGAGGCTGTAGAGCAGGGAGCTGGCCGGGTTGTAGCTCATGGAACCGAACCAGCTCAAGAGCGCGCGGATGATGATCGAGAACGTCATCACATTGAAGAACAGTTCCAGCAACTGGCTCAGGGCCCACACCGACAGCACGGCCAGGCTGGCGCTGACGCCCTGCAGCAGGAAAACCAGATAGCCACCCAGCATTTGCACGATGAGCATCAGGACCAGGGACGAGGTGTCGATACGACCCAGGGAGGGTATGAAACGCCTCAGAACACGCAGAGGCGGATGGGTGATCTTCACCAGAGCCTGGGAAATTGGATTATAGAAATCCGCCTCCACCCACTGGAACAGGAAGCGTAGCATGATCGCGAAGACATAGAGGCTGAACAGGGTGTCGACCACGAACACCGTGGGATTGACCAGATAACCCAGATCCATCACACGTTCCCCCATTGTTTAGCCAGTTCCCCGGCGCGCTGGCGCGCGGCGGTCATCGCCTCGCTGATCAGATTGCGCAGCCCCGATGCCTCGAAAACGCCGATGGCCTTTTCGGTGGTACCGCCGGGCGATGTCACCCGTCGTCTCAATTCCGCTGGAGATTCTTCCGATTCCATCGCCAGCCTGGCGGAGCCCAGGGCCGTCTGCTGGGTCAGCAAGCGTGCCGTCTCGGCGTTTAGACCCAGGGCGACGGCCGCCTCCTCCATGGCTTCCATAAACAGGAAGAAATAAGCAGGACCGCTGCCGGACAGGGCTGTCACGACGTCCAGCAATTCCTCGCTGTCCACCCACACGGTCAGCCCGACCGCCCGCAATACCGCTTCGGCCCTACTGCGCTGTTCACTGCTCAGGCTGGCGACGCCGTGCATGGCGGTGGCGCCGGTCTTGACCAGTGCCGGCGTGTTGGGCATGCAGCGCACGATATCGATGCCACCCCCCAGCCATTGATCAATATCGGCCTCCAGCACGCCCGCCGCCAGGGAGATGATCAGGGGCTTGTGCTTCTGCACCGAGTCCGCGATGCCGCCGGCAACCTCCTTAAGCATCTGCGGCTTGACCGCAAGAACCAGGATCTGCGCGTGCTCCACCACCTGACGGTTGTCTGAGGTCGTTTGAATGCCGAAGTGATTGGCCAGGTGTCTGAGCTTGTCGCCTTCCACGTCGGAAGCCCAGATATTGGCTGGCGGATAAGCATCCGCCAGAAGGCCGGCAATCAGGCTGCTCGCCATGTTGCCGGCACCGATGAATCCCAAGGTCTGCTGTTTCATAATGTCCTGAATTGGATAGGATCAGCCTATTTTACTGTGGAACCGCTCGATTTTTCAGTGCCGCGTTCGGTTTCAAGGATTTCGCCATCAGCTCGCCCTGGCGGGCCGCGCGCCGAAGATGGCGGTACCGATGCGGACCAGGGTCGCCCCCTCCGCCACCGCTGCCTCAAGATCGTCGGACATGCCCATGGACAGTGTGTCCAGGCCCGGAAGTTCCAAACTGACCAGGGCTTCCCGCAGTCTGCGGAACGCCAGGCGCTGGTTCGCGGTATCGGTGTCCGGTGCCGGAATCGCCATCAGGCCGCGCAGACGCAGCCGAGGCAGTTCCGCCACGGCCGCGGCGAGTTCCGACAATTCGGGGATGACGATGCCCGATTTGCTTGCCTCACCACTCACGTTGACCTGGATGCAGACATTGAGCGGCGGCAGTTCCTCCGGGCGCTGCTCACTGAGACGCTGCGCGATCTTCAGGCGATCGAGGCTGTGCACCCAGGCAAAGTGAGAAGCCAGGGGCCGCGTCTTATTGGACTGGATCGGGCCGATGAAGTGCCAGGTGATCCCCAGGTCCTGCAGTTGCTCTTGCTTGGAGAGGGCTTCCTGCAGGTAGTTCTCGCCGAAATCGCGCTGTCCCAAACCATAAGCCTCGCGGATCGCGCTTGCCGGATGGGTCTTGCTCACCGCGATCAGGCCCACCGTACCGGCGGCCCTGCCCGCCGCAGCCTCGGCGGCAGCCAGGCGCGCCCGCGTCGCCGCCAGGCGCTCAGAGATTGAGGTCATCGTAGTCGAACCGTCTATACTTTTGCGTCGGAGCGGCAAGGGTAAGGTCGCCCGCCTCTTCCTTCAAGACCGAACACACTGAGGTACCCATGGATATTGCCGAACTGCTCGCCTTCTCTGTCAAGAACGGCGCCTCCGACCTGCACCTGTCATCCGGCTTGCCCCCCATGATCCGCGTCGACGGCGATATTCGCCGCATCAACGTGCCCGCACTGGACCACAAGGAGGTGCACGCCCTGGTCTACGACATCATGAATGACAAGCAGCGGCGCGATTACGAGGAATTCTTCGAGACGGACTTCTCCTTCGAACTGCCCGGCGTGGCCCGTTTCCGCGTCAACGCCTTCAACCAGGACCGCGGTTCGGCGGCGGTGTTCCGAACCATTCCCTCCAAGGTTCTGACCCTGGATGAATTGGGCTGCCCGCCCTTCTTCCAGGAAGTCACCCGCCATCCGCGTGGCTTGATCCTTGTGACGGGCCCCACGGGTTCCGGCAAGTCCACCACCCTGGCGGCAATGATTGACTACGTCAACGGCAACGATTACTCCCATATTCTCACCGTTGAGGACCCCATCGAATTCGTGCACCAGAGCAAGAAGTGCCTGGTCAACCAGCGCGAGGTGCACCGCGACACCCTGGGTTTCAACGAGGCCCTGAGATCGGCCTTGCGTGAAGACCCGGACGTTATCCTGGTGGGTGAAATGCGCGACCTGGAAACCATCCGCCTGGCCCTGACGGCCGCCGAAACCGGCCATCTGGTGTTCGGCACCCTGCACACCAGTTCCGCCGCCAAGACCATCGATCGCATCATCGACGTGTTCCCCGCGGCCGAGAAGGACATGATCCGATCCATGCTCTCCGAGTCCCTGCAGGCGGTCATCGCCCAGACCCTGATGAAAAAGATCAGCGGGGGGCGCACGGCGGCCTGGGAGATCATGGTAGGCACGCCGGCCATCCGAAATCTGATCCGCGAGGATAAGGTGGCGCAGATGTATTCCGCCATTCAGACCGGACGCAAGGACGGCATGCAGACCTTGGACCAGCATCTGCAGGAACTGGTGGAGAAGGGCGTCGTCTCGCGCCAGATCGCGCGCACCAAGGCTGTCAACAAGACCGCGTTCTAGCGGGCGGAGGGCCCCATGGATTTTGAATCCCTGCTGATGCTCATGGCTCACAAGAAGGCCTCGGACCTTTTCATCGTCCCGGGCCGTGAGCCCTGCTTGAAGGTCGACGGCGCCATCCAGCCCATCGCCAGCACCAAGCTGAACGCGGAACAGGCGCGCCAGATCGTGATGAGCGTGATGAATCAGCGCCAGCGCGATGAATTCGAGAACACCAAGGAGTGTAATTTCGCCATTTCATCGGAAGGTCTCGGCCGCTTCCGCGTCAGTGCCTACATCCAGCGCGACACGCCCGGCATGGTGCTGCGCCGCATCGAGACCCATATTCCCACGGTGGAGGAACTGCACCTGCCGGAGATCATCAACGATCTCGCCATGACCAAGCGCGGCCTGATCCTGTTTGTGGGCGCCACCGGCACCGGCAAATCCACCTCGTTGGCGGCGATGATCAAGTACCGCAACGAGCATTCCAGCGGCCACATCATCACCATCGAGGACCCGCTGGAATATGTGCACCCCCATGCCGGTTGCATCGTGTCCCAGCGCGAGGTGGGAATAGACACCGAATCCTACGAGGTGGCCCTGAAGAATACACTGCGCCAGGCGCCGGATGTCATTCTCATCGGCGAAATCCGCACCCGCGAGACCATGCAGCATGCCATCACCTTCGCCGAGACCGGCCATCTGTGCCTGAGCACCCTGCACGCCAACAACGCCAACCAGGCCCTGGACCGCATCCTGCATTTCTTCCCCGAGGACATGCATCCCCAGTTGTTCATGGACCTGTCCTTGAATCTGCGGGGCATCGTCGCACAGCAGTTGATCCGCCGCGCCGATGGCAAAGGCCGCTATCCGGCGGTGGAGATCCTGCTGAACACGCCCCTGGCCTCCGACCATATCCGCAAGGGCGAGGTGCACAAGCTTAAGGAGTTGATGAAACAGTCGCGCGAGCAGGGCATGCAGACCTTCGACCAGGCCCTGTACGACCTCTACAAAGCCGGCAAGATCAGCTACGAGGACGCACTGCATTCGGCGGACTCCAAGAACGAGGTCCGTTTGATGATCAAGCTGGGCGAAACCGGCAGCATCGAGAAGTACTCCTCGCAGCATGACAATATGTTCATCGTGGATGACGATTGATGGGCGGCAGCGCGCTTGCGCTTGAAGCACGTCCATCGGCTATGGCATCATAAAAGGTCATTTTACAAGGCGTTGAACGGTTGTGCTGGGCGTCGCAGCCAAGCCGCCCGCCACGACGTCTACGGCGCGCGTCCGCCGTTTCCCCGCCCCTTTGCATCCATAGGTGACCCATGCCAGGCCGCAACCATCTGTACGTCCCAGGACCCACCAACATCCCGGATGCCGTGCTCAGCGCCATGCATGTGCCCTCGCAGGACCATCGCGCGCCGGATTTTCCCAAACTGGTCAAGCCGCTGCTGGAGGATCTGAAAAAGATCTTCCGCACCGAGAAGGGTCAGTGCTTCATCTTCCCCGCCACCGGCACCGCCGGCTGGGAAATCGCCCTCACCAATACCCTCTCGCCCGGGGACAAGGTGCTGACCTACCGTTTCGGCCAGTTCAGCCATCTGTGGATCGATCTGGCCAAGCGCCTGGGCCTGGACGTGGAATTCCACGAGGTGCCCTGGGGCCAGGGCGTGCCGGTGGATCATCTGGAGGCGCGTCTGAAGGAAGACAAGTCTCACCAGATCAAAGCCGTGCTGGCCTGCCATAACGAAACCGCGACCGGCGTCACCAGCGACCTGCCAGCCATTCGCAAGGCTATCGACGCCGCCGCGCACCCGGCCCTGTTCTACATCGATGGCGTCAGTTCCATCGCTTCCATCGAGTTCCGCATGGACGAATGGGGCGTGGACGTGGCCTTGAGCGGCTCGCAGAAGGGCTTCATGCTGCCCGCTGGCCTCGCTTTGCTGTGCTTCAGCCAGAAGGCGCTGGCGGCCCGCGAAGGGGCGCAATGCAAGCGCGCCTTCCTGGATATCTACGACCACACGGTGCACAACCCGGGCGGCTATTTCCCCTACACCCCCTCGATTCCGCTGTTGCATGGCCTGCGCAAGGCCCTGGACCTGCTGCTGGAGGAAGGCCTGGACACGGTCTACGCGCGACACGCGCGACTGGCCGAGGGTACCCGCCGCGCGGTGGCTGCCTGGGGCCTCAAGCTGTGCGCCCAGGATCCCAAGTGGTACTCCAACACGGTGTCCGCCATCGTCGTTCCCGAAGGCTTCGACGCCCGTGACGTGATGCACTATGCCTATCACCGCTACAACCTGTCCCTGGGGGCCGGCCTATCGGAAGTGATGGGCAAGGTGTTCCGTATCGGGCATCTGGGCGATCTGAACGAATTGATGCTGTGCAGCGCCATTGCCGGCGCCGAAATGGCCATGCGTGACGTGGGGATTCAGGTCACGCCCGGCAGCGGCGTGGGCGCGGCCTGTGAATACTGGCGGGAAACCGCCCCCGCCCTGGCGCCGCGCTAATGCCGGCCTCACTATCCGCCTAGCGGAGCACCGCCGGCCCCCGCACAGGAACTCTCATGAGCAAGCCCAAAGTCCTCGTCACGCGCCGCTGGCCTGCGCCGGTGGAAGCGCGCCTTCAGGAACTGTTCGACGTCACCCTGGATGAAGCTGATCAGCCCCTCGGCCCGCAGCAGCTGCAAGAGGCCCTGCGCAGCTACGATTGCGTGATGCCCACGGTGACCGACCCGCTGCCGGCCGAAGTGCTGCAGGTGGAACCCTTACGCACCAAGATCCTGGGCAATTTCGGCGTGGGTTACAACCACATCGACGTTGAATCCGCCAAGGCGCTCGGACTCACCGTCACCAACACGCCGGATGTGCTCACCGACTGCACCGCGGACATCGCCATGACCCTGATGCTCATGGTGGCTCGCCGCGCCGGCGAGGGCGAGCGCCAGGTTCGGGCCGGGCAATGGAGCGGTTGGCGCCCGACTCACCTGCTCGGCACCAAGGTGGTGGGCAAGACCCTGGGCTTGATCGGCTTCGGGCGAATCGCCCGCGCCATGGCGAAAAAGGCGCACCATGGCTTCGACATGCCGGTGATCTTCTACGACCCCTATCCGCCGGCCGACGATCTCTGTCAGGCCCTCGGCGCCAGCCGCCGCGGCAGCGTCGAGGAGGTGCTCCAGCAGGCTGATTTCGTGGCCCTGCATTGTCCGGGCAGCAAGGAGAACCGCCACCTCATCAATGCCGAGCGACTGGCCTTGATGAAGCCCGGCGCCTACCTCATCAACACCGCCCGCGGCGACGTGGTGGACAACGAAGCCCTGATCCAGGCCCTGAAGAACAAAGCCATCGCCGGTGCCGGTCTGGATGTCTACGAAGGCGAGCCCAGGCTCAATCCAAGCTTTCTGGAATTGGAGAACGCCGTGTTGCTGCCGCACCTGGGCAGCGCCACAGAAGAAACCCGAATCGCCATGGGAATGCGCGTCATCGAGAATGTCACGGCATTTTTTGCCGGGCAGACGCCCCGCGACAAGGTGGTCTGAGTGGGCATGGGATTGTCCATTTCGGCGGGCCTGTGGCCCAACGAAGCGGCCGTGTTGGACGCGCAGACCTACATGGAATTGGCCGGGCGGCTGCGTCCCGCCTTCCTCGAACTGCTGCGCCACGAGCAGATGAGCGCGAGCCTGGCCGAGCCGCTCGGCAGGGTCTACCTGCCGCTGGCGGCCTGGGTGAACGCGCAGCGGCAAGGGCGTCCCTTCGTGCTGGGCGTCAACGGCGCGCAGGGCTCGGGAAAATCCACCCTGTCCGCCTTCCTGCAACGAATCCTGCGCGAGGCCTTCGGTCTCAAGGTGGCCGGTTTTTCCATCGATGATCTCTACCGGACCCATGAGGAACGGGAGCGCCTGGCCCGGGAGGTGCATCCACTGCTGGCCACCCGCGGGGTCCCCGGCACCCACGACGTGGCGCTCGGCTTGAGCCTGCTGGATATCCTCACGGGTGATACCTCGTCCAGGGTGTCGCTGCCGGTCTTTGACAAGGCCCACGATGACCGTGCGCCGGAAAAGGAATGGCCCGAGATCGAAGCGCCAGTGGACGTGGTGATCTTCGAGGGCTGGTGCGTGGGCGCGCGACCACAGACCGAAAACGACCTGCTAAAGCCCCTCAACGAACTGGAGCAGCGCGACGATGCCGAGGGCACTTGGCGCCGGCATGTCAACGCGCAACTGGCAGGTCCCTATGCCGCGCTGTTCGCGAGGATCGACCGTTTGGTCATGCTGCGGGTGCCCAGCCTCAGTTGCGTTTACGAGTGGCGCAGCCTGCAGGAAGACAAACTGGCGGCAAAAGCGGCCCGGGCGCACCAGCATCGCATCATGGATTCATCCGGCCTCAAGCGCTTCATCATGCACTATGAACGCCTCACCCGGCACATGCTGGAGGAGATGCCGGACCGCGCCGACATCACCCTGTACCTCGACGAACACCATCAGTTCACTTCCATCCACCTCAACCACTGAGAATCATGACCGTAAAATCGTTTCATCCGCCCGTCAGGACCCTGATGGGCCCAGGGCCTTCCGATGTCCACCCCCGTATCCTGGAAGCCATGGCCAGGCCCACCATCGGCCATCTCGACCCGCTGTTCGTGGGCATGATGGACGAGATGAAGGCCCTGCTGCAGTATGCCTTCAAGACCCAGAACGAGTTGACCCTGCCGGTGTCGGCGCCGGGTTCCGCCGGCATGGAAACCTGCTTCGTCAACCTGGTGGAACCGGGCGACAAGGTCATCGTCTGCATCAACGGCGTGTTCGGCGGCCGCATGAAGGAGAACGTCGAGCGCTGCGGCGCGACCCCCATCATCGTGGAAGACGCCTGGGGCATGCCCGTGGACCCGCAGAAGGTGGAGGACGCCCTCAAGGCCAACCCCGACACCAAGATCGTGGCCTTCGTGCAGGCCGAGACCTCCACCGGCGCCTACTCCGACGTGGAAACCATCTCCAAGCTGGCCCATGCCAAGGGAGCCCTGATCATCGTCGACGCTGTGACCTCCCTGGGCGGCTCGCCGCTGAAGGTGGACGAATGGGAAGTGGACGCCATCTATTCCGGCTCGCAGAAGTGCCTGTCCTGCACGCCGGGGCTCTCGCCGGTCAGCTTCAGCACCCGCGCCGTCGAGACCATCAAAAACCGCAAGACCAAGGCCCAGAGCTGGTTCCTGGACCTCAGCCTGGTGATGAACTACTGGGGCGGCGGCACCAAGCGCGCCTACCACCACACCGCGCCCATCAATGCGCTCTACGGCCTGCACGAGGCCCTGGTGATGCTGCAGGAAGAAGGCCTGGAGAAATCCTGGCAGCGCCACACCGACCTGCACCTTGCCCTGCGCGCCGGCTTCGAGGCCATGGGCCTGGGCTATCTGGTACCCGAGGCCGCGCGTCTGCCGCAACTCAACTCGGTCACCGTGCCGGAGGGCGTGGACGAAGCGGCGGTCCGCAGCACCCTGCTGAACCGCTACAACCTGGAGATCGGCGCGGGCCTTGGCGCCCTGGCCGGCAAAGTCTGGCGTTTCGGCCTCATGGGCGCCAGCGCCACCCCAAAGAACGTGCTGTTCTGCCTGAGCGCCCTGGAAGCCGTGCTGGATGAGCAAAACGCACCCATCGCACGCGGCGTGGCCCTGGACGCGGCGCAGAAGGTGCTGATCGCCAAGGGTTACTGATGCGCCGTAGCGCCTGCCCTCGCGGCAGCGCCTAGGTCATTAACCCTGATCACGGGGCAGGTTAGCCCTGCCCCGTCCCATTCATCCCATTCGAGGGTCGTCTCGTGAGCCTTTCGGAAGCACTTTTCGCCCTGCCCCAATACATCCTGCCCCATCACCCCCTCTCGCGGGTGGCGCAGCACGTGACCCGCTGCGAAAACCGCGTGTTCAAGGACGCCTTGATCCGGACCTTTATCCGCCTCTATGACGTGGACATGAGCCAGGCTCTGGAGGGCGATCCAGGCAGCTATCCCAGCTTCAACGCCTTCTTCACCCGGGCCTTGAAGCCGGAGGCGCGTTCCCTGGCGGCGGGTGAGAAAACCTTGCTATGCCCCGCCGACGGCGCGGTAAGCCAGTTGGGGAATATCGAGGATGACACGATTTTCCAGGCCAAGGGAAAACACTACAGCGCGATGGAACTGCTCGGCGGCGACGCCGACCGGGCCGCGGCTTTCCAAAACGGCCGCTTCGCCACCATTTATCTGTCCCCGCGCGATTATCACCGCCTGCACATGCCCGTGGGCGGACGGCTGAAACAGATGATCCATGTGCCGGGGCGCTTGTTCAGCGTCAACAACGCCACCGTGAACCAGGTGCCGCGCTTGTTCGCGCGCAACGAGCGGGTGGTCTGCCTGTTCGAGACCGAGGCCGGACCCATGGCCCTGGTGCTGGTGGGCGCGATTTTCGTCGCCAGCATCGAGACCGTCTGGCACGGC
This sequence comes from Methyloterricola oryzae, assembly GCF_000934725.1. Lineage (NCBI taxonomy): Bacteria > Pseudomonadati > Pseudomonadota > Gammaproteobacteria > Methylococcales > Methylococcaceae > Methyloterricola > Methyloterricola oryzae. Next base: position 417,715 of record NZ_JYNS01000002.1, on the reverse strand, counting down.
GTTGTCACCCCGCCCACGCGGGCCGAGATCCAGTGCTGGGATTACTCCGATAAGTCCCTCTTCCTGGATGCGAGCGCGGAAATGGGCCGCTTCAACATGGGTTCCACCATCATCGTGCTGTTCGGGGAGCAGGCAGCCAACTGGGATGCCGGCTTGGCGGCGGGCACGCCGGTGCGCATGGGGCAGGCGCTGGGCAGCCTCGTCTAAGTAGGGGGCGGACCTGGCGGCGCTTGGAGGCGCGCGATGCTGGAACTGATCTTTTCCAACCGCTATGAGCTGCTGGAAGCGGCCTTGCTGGACGATCTCGCCCAGGCGCCAAGCAACCCTCTGGAACCCCAAAGCCTGGTGCTGCCCACCCTGGCGGTGCGGCGGCGGGTTGATCTGGCTTACGCCGACCGCCACGGCGTTTGCGCCAACCTGCGCTGCCAATTCCTGGCCCAGTGGCTCTGGGAGCAGATCGGTCAGTTCGTCGATGTGCCGCGCACCTCGCCCTTCGCCCCGGACGCGCTGCAGTGGCGCATCTTCCGCCTGCTGGGCGAGAGCCCGGGGGATGTCCCCGCTTCCCAGCGGCTCCAGGCTTACCTGGGCAAATCCGATGATGGCATGCGCCTGGAATTGTCCCAGCGCATCGCGTCCTTGTTCGATCAGTACCTGACCTACCGCCCGGAATGGTTGCATGCCTGGTCTGTGGGCGAGGCGGCAGAGATCGGCGCCGACGGCGCGCAGGCCCGCGAGGACGCGCAATGGCAGGCCGTCCTGTGGCAGCGCATCACCCGCGAGCTGGGCATGAGCCCGTTTCACCCCGCCGGCGATTTTTTCCGGCAAGCGCCTGGCATCGCCGCTGACGACCCCAGGTTGCAGGCCTTGCCGGGTCGCGTCGCTATCTTCTGTCTCCCCACCTTGCCGCGCCTGTACCTACACCTGCTGGAATGGCTTGCGCGGTGGATGCCCATCCGCCTCTATCTGCTGAACCCCTGCCAGGAATACTGGTTCGAGGTGGTGGAGCCAAAGCGCCTGGCCTATCTGAGCTTGCAAGGCAAGGACCTGCTGCACGAAACCGGCAACCCGCTGCTGGCCTCCTGGGGGTGCCAGACCCAGGCCCAGATTGACCTGCTGTTGGGCGAGTCGGAAGCGGAGACAGAGGTGGACGGGCTGTTCCAGCGCCAGGCCGGCGACAGCCTGCTGGGCCGCTTGCAGAACGCGATCCTGGATTTGCAGGGCTTGCATGCCGGCGGCCTCGAGCTGCCTGATGCGAGCATCGAGTTTCATGCCTGCCACAGCCTTCAGCGGCAATTGGAGGTGCTGCACGATCGGCTTCTGGACACCTTCGATGCCCAAGGCGGACCCGGACCCGCCGACGTCCTGGTGGTCACACCACAACTGGCCACCGCCGCGCCATTGATCGACGCGGTGTTCGGCGCGCAACCGGCGGGTCGGCGCATCCCCTACGCCATCACCGGCCGCCCCGCCATCCAGGATAACGCGGTCGCTCGCTTCCTGACCGCACTCTTCGCGCTGAGCCGCGGCCGGTTCACCGCCAGCGCCGTGTTTGACCTGCTGCTCCAGCCTGCGGTGGCGCGCCGCTTCGGTTTTTCCACCGTGGATCTGAACAGCGTGCAGGACTGGATGCGCGGCTCGGGCATCCGCTGGGGCGTCGATGGACAACACCGGGCCGCGTGCGGCCTGCCGGAGTCGGCGCAGCATACCTTTGCCGACGGACTGGGTCGACTGTTCCTGGGCTATGCCATGCCGGACGGCGACGACAGCCTGGTCGCCGGCATGCTGCCTTACGCGGCAGTCCAGGGCATGGAGGCGCGGGTTCTGGGCCAGTTCGACCATTTTGTCGAGGCATTGCGGGAGGCCTGCGCGCAACTGCGTGAGGCCCAGACCGTCAGCGCCTGGCGTGAACGGCTCGAGCAGCTATTGGCCACGCTGCTGCAACCCGACGCGGACGAAACCGCCGCGCTGCGGGATGTGCGCGATACCCTGACGGGTCTCTGCGAGCGGATCGCCGCCGGCGCCGGCGAGCTCCCCATCGCTCCGGAGGTGATGGAAACCGCGCTGAGCGAGGCCTTGGACGATCCGGTCCGGGGCGGCGTGCCCTCGGGCCGGGTCACCTTCGCCGCCATGCCCAGCCTGCGCGCACTGCCCTATCGGGTGATCTGCTTTCTGGGGATGGATGACGGCGTGTTTCCCTCCCCGGTGGTCACCGCCGAGTTCGATCTCATGGCGCAGAGCCCGCCGCGCCGGGGCGACCGCCAGCGCCAGCGCGACGAGCGCAACCTGTTCCTCGACCTGGTGCTGTCGGCGCGTGAGCGTGTCATCTTCACCTACACCGGCCGCAGCATCCGCGATAACGCCCGGCTGCCCCCCTCGGTGCTGGTGTCGGAATTGCTGGATCATCTGGCGCAGGCGTTCGCCGCCGAAAGCGAGGGGACGCTGGATTTTCACCAGGCGCGCGCCGTCATGGTGCTGGAACATCCGCTCCAGGCCTTCTCGCCCCGCTATTTTCAGGGCGATGCACGGCTGTTCAGCTACGACAGCGCGTATTGCGCAGCGGCCCGCACCCGCTTTTGCGCAACGACCGCCGACCTCTCCGCCATGACGACCGAAGCATTCGGCGAAGCAGAGGACGCTGAAGCCGAATCGCCGCGACCGCCATTTTTTGCGGCTCCCCTGTCGCCGCCCGACCTCGAATCGTTCAGCCAGGTCACCCTGGAGCAGCTATTCCAGTTTTTCCGCAATCCCAGCCGTTATCTGTTGCGCGAGCGCCTCGGAATCCAACTTCAGGATGCACCAACGGCCCTGTGCGACGAGGAACCCTTCGCGCCCGACTGGGACAGCCGCCGCGAGTTGAGTCAGCGCCTCTTGCCGCTGCTGCTGCAGGGCATGCCCCTCGCCGAGGCCAACGCGCTGGCCCAGGCAGGACGAGAATTCCCAGAGGGTCTGCCGGGGGAGTTGCACCGGCAGCGCGAACTGAGCGAACTCAAGGGCTTTGCCGAGCGAGTGCGTGCGGCCCTGGAGCCGACCCGTGCCGAGCCCGCCAGTTTCCTTCACGAGTTCGATCTGGACGGCGCAGCCTGGTCGCTCTCAGGTGCCCTCATCCATCTGCATCCGGGAGGACAGGTCCGCTTCCGCTACGACAAGGCGCGCGAATCCGATTACCTCTCGGCCTGGATTTACCACCTGGCGCTGTGTGCGCTGTCGCAGGCCGCGAGCGCCCCGGTGACGCGGGCTTTAGCCGCGGATGGCGAGTTCCGGTTGCGCCCGGTTGCCGAGCCCCTGCCACGGCTGGCCGATCTGATGGCCTTGTATCGGGAAGGGCTAAGCCGGCCCTTGCCCTTCTTCCCCCGCAGCGCTTTCGCCTACGTCACCGATGGCGGCCTGCGTGCCGCCCGTGGCAAGTGGCTGGGTAATGAATTTGCCTCGGGCGAGCGCCTCGATCCCTGGCACCGCCTGGCCCTGCGCGGTCGGGCCGACCCCTTGGACAGCGAATTTGCGGCCTTGGCCGAACGCATCCTGGGCCCGATGCTGGAACATCTGGAGCCGGACGCATCGTGAGCACGCCAGCGGAACTGGATGTGTTCCACTGCCCCCTGGACGGCATCCAGCTGATCGAAGCCTCCGCGGGCACCGGCAAGACCTGGAACATCTGCGGACTCTACCTGCGGCTGCTGCTGGAGCAGAAGCGCAGCGTGCGCGAAATCCTGGTGGTCACCTTCACCAATGCGGCCACGGCGGAACTGCGCGAGCGCATTCGCGCCCGCCTGCTGGACTTGTCCCTGGCCCTGGAGGCTGGGGTTGGCGCCGACCCGTTCATCGAAGGCTTTACCGCCGCGGTGTTTGCCAGTGGCCGCGTGAATCCGGACGAGGCCGCCGATCGGCTCAGGCTGGCCCTGCTCAGCTTCGACGAAGCCAGCATCTTCACTATTCACGGTTTCTGCCAGCGCGCCCTGGCGGATACCCCCTTCGCGGCGGGCCTGCCTTTCCGCTTCGAGCTGATGCCCGACGACAACGACCTGAAGCGTGAGCTGGCCAGCGACTTCTGGCGCACGCAGGTGGTTCACGGCAGCCTGAGCCGCGAATTCACCGCCTACCTGCTGGACCAGGGCAGTGGCCCGGACTGGCTGGTGAAACACTTGAAGCAGCGCCTGCAGAAGCCACTGGCGCGCCTGGTGTGGCCAGATTTCTCGGCGATGGGCGACTTGCAGCCGCCCCTGGATCGCATGAACGCCCTGTTCCTGGCCGCGCAGGCCCTCTGGCAACGGGAGTCGGAGGCCATCCTCGAACTCCTCCAGGCTGCCTTGCCGCAACTAAACGGACAGACCTACAAACCCGCCTCCATCAGTGCGTCCGCCTCGAATTGGCAAGGCTATTTCGACGGGCAGAATCCGTTGGGCGCGCTGGGCGAGAAGCAGCTTCTGCTCAGCGCCGAGCGCCTCGCGGAGAAAACCAAGAAAAACTGCGTGACGCCGCAGCACCCCTTCTTCGACCTGGCTGCCGAACTCCTTGCTCTGCACGGGCAGATCAGCACGGGCCTGCAACTTAGACGCCTGCAACTCTTGCATGATTGGCTGGCCTTCGCGCCCGCCGAACTGGCGGCGCGCAAGCAGACGCGGCGCGTGGTGTCTTTCGACGACCTCCTGGGCAAGCTGTTTCAGGCTCTAGATGGCGGCGATTATCCCTGGCTGACGGGCGCGCTTCGCCAGCGCTTTCCCTGCGCGCTCATCGACGAGTTCCAGGATACCGACCCGCTGCAGTTCGGGATTTTCCGGCATATCTACGCAAGCGGCGAGAAAAGTGCCTCGCTGTTCCTGGTGGGTGATCCCAAACAGGCGATCTACAGCTTCCGCAGCGCCGACTTGCATACCTACCTGGCGGCCCGTGGCGAGGCCGCGCGCCTGCACACCCTCAGCGCCAACCAGCGTTCCTGCGCCGGCCTGATCGATGCCTGCAACGGGCTGTTCCAGGCCAACCGCCAGGCCTTCGTGCTGGCCGGGCTCTACTATCACGCGGTGCGACTGGGTGAGAAGCCGCGCGCTGCCTTCACCGACGCCAGCGCGGCACGTGGCGCCCTGGAACTGTGGGCCCTGCCCGAGGTCGATGGCGTCGGGCCGGTAAAGCCGCTGCTGCAGGAACAGGTGCCGGCCGCCTGCGCGGCCGAAGTGGCGCGCTTGATCAACGCCGCCGAGGCGGGCCTGATCCGTATCGGCGAGCGCCCGTTGCGGGCATCGGACATCGCCCTGCTGGTGCGCAGCCACGCCCAGGGCGCACGCCTGCGCCTGGCCCTGGCGGAGCGCGGCGTGGCCAGCGTGGAACTGTCGCAGCAGTCCATCTTCGCCACGGAGCAAGCGGAGGAACTGGAGCGCATCCTGCAAGCCGTGATCGATCCGACCCGTATCGGCCCGATCAAGGCGGCCCTGGCGACCGAGATCATGGGCGAGGACGGCAATCGCCTCTTCGCCCTGAATATGGACGAAGCCCGGCTCGCCGCCTGGCTGGAGCGCTTTCAGGACTACCGGCGTACCTGGCAGGAGCAGGGCTTCGCCTTATTCTGGCAGACCCTGCTGCGCGACTGCGGGACCGCTCAGCGGCTCCTGGGCGGCCCGGGCGGCGAACGCAAGCTCACCAACCTGGTTCACCTCGGTGAATTGCTGGTGGCCGCCACCCATCCGCGCACTGGGCCTGAGGCGCTGCTGCGCTGGCTGGCCGAGCGCCGCCGCGACGGCAGCAATGAGGAAGTGGCGCAACTCCGGCTGGAATCCGACGAGAACCTGGTGCAGATCCTGACCATTCACAAGTCCAAGGGCCTGGAGTTCCCCATCGTCTTCTGCCCCTATCTATGGGATGGTGGAAGGCGCCCGAGCGGAAAGGAGGAGTGTCTCGCCTACCATCTGGAGGGTAAAAGCGTTCTGGATTTTTCGGTCGCGGATGAGGCGCGCTGCCTGGCCCAGCAGGGCTTGGACCTGGAGGACGCCGCCGAGCAGGTGCGTCTGATCTACGTGGCCCTCACCCGCGCGATCCATCGCTGCTATCTGATCGCGGGCAACTATCTCACGGTGCAGGGCAGCGGTACCAGCAGCAAGGAATCCAGCCGCGGCCTGCTCAACTGGCTGGCAGCCGGGGACGGCATCGATTTCAGGGCTTGGAGGCAAGGAGGCGGCGAACCCACAGCCATCACCGCCGCCTGGGAGCGGTTGGCGGCAGCCACGCCCGGCGTGCGCCTGTCGGTCTTGCCCGGCCAATCCGCCGAGCAGTTCCAGTCAGCACAGCTGCCGGCGGAAGCCTTCCGCGCCCGTGAGATCGCGCGACTACCCAGGGAAGGCTGGCGTTTGGGCAGTTTTTCCGGGCTGGTACGCAGTGGAGCCTCCGAACATCCCGTCGCGGACCGCGACGGTTCGGCCGTCGAGGAAGAGAGGCTTTCACCGGAGCCCACGGCGCGCCTGGAAGGGAACGACATCCTGCGTTTTCCCCGGGGCGAGCAGGCGGGCCACTGCCTGCACCGGGCGCTGGAACTGGCCGACTTCACCGAGCCGCGTTCCTGGCCCGGCGCCATCCAACAGGCGCTGGCGGAGTATCCGCAGGGCGAATCGGGAATGAGCCGGGCTGAGCTTGTGGCCATGATGGAGAACCTGTTTTCCGACCTGCTGGGGACGCCACTACGGGACGGCATTCGCCTGGACGGCATTGGCCGTTCGCAGCGGCTGACGGAACTGGAATTCTGCCTGCCCCTCGGGCATCTCGCCCCCAAACCCCTGGCGCACTGGCTGCAGCACCATGGCTATGGCTACGGCGCGCTCGGATTCAGCGCCTTCTCCGGGTATCTCAAAGGTTTCATCGACCTGGTATTCCAACACGGCGGGCGCTATTTCATCGTAGACTGGAAATCCAATCACTTGGGCGATGGCCTTGAGGATTATGGGCCCGCCGGGGTGCAGCTTGCCATGGACCAGCACGGCTACCACCTTCAGTACCTCTGCTACACCCTGGCGTTGCACCGCTATCTGCGCTTCCGGCTGCCGGACTACGACTACGACGCGCATGTTGGCGGATGCCTGTATCTGTTCCTGCGTGGCGTCAGGCCCGGCTGGCACAACCCGGATGGCACGCCGTCAGGGGTCTACTTCCACCGCCCCGAGCGGGCGGTTCTGGACAGCCTGGAGCAGTTGTTCAGTCAACCGGCCGCTGGGCCCACCGCATGAATCCGCTAGACACGCCCGAAGAGTCCCTGGCGGACGGTTTTGCCCGTCGAATGCTCGGGCTGTCCCAAGCCCTGGATGAACCGGCTCGCGATCTCCTGTTCCGCGCCGCGCGCGCGGTGAGCCTGGCCACCAGCGCCGGCCATGTCTGCGTGGACCTGCGCGAGGCCTTGCAACTGGGACCTCAGGACGATGTATCGGCCGCCTGCGCCCAGCTCCAGGCGACGGGGCTGGTGACGCTTTCAGACTCTCCTTCCTTGCTGCCCTTGGTGATCGATAGCGCCAACCGCCTTTACCTGGCCCGCTATTTCGATTACGAACGGCGTCTGGCAGCGGCCCTCCTCGCCCGCACCGGCCCGCTTGCGGCGGAACCGCAGCCGGAAGACCGCGCCCTGCTCGACCGCCTGTTCAGCGCCAATCGCGCGCGCCTGGAAGAAAGGGCTGACTGGCAAAAACTGGGCTGCGCCATGGCCCTGTGCAACCGTCTCACCATCGTCGCTGGCGGCCCCGGGACGGGCAAGACCACCACGCTGGTGAGCCTGCTGGCGGTGCTGCTGCGCGCTCAGCCCCAGTTGCGCGTGGCCCTGGCGGCGCCGACCGGGAAGGCCGCGCAGAGGATGCGCGAAGCGATGCAGCAGCGTGCCGCGGCCCTGCCTGAGGACATTCGGGACCGGCTGCCGGACAAGGTGCACACGGTGCATCGACTGCTTGGCGCGGTCCCGGATCGACGCCGCTTCCGCCACCATGCGGGCAACCCCTTGCCCATCGACCTGCTGGTGGTGGACGAGGCCTCCATGCTTGACCTAGCCCTTGCCACGCGCTTGCTGGAGGCCGTGCCAGGCGAGGCCCGCGTGGTCTTTCTGGGCGACAAGGACCAATTGGCGGCGGTTGAAGCGGGGGCCGTGTTTCACGAGATCTGCACCGATCCCGGCTTAGATGACGGCTGCCGGGAGCGCCTGGCGGCATTGACCGGTTGCGCTGTCGCCGCCATCCGGCCGCTGCCGCCCCGGCAGGCATCGCCGCTGCGCAACTGTGCCGTATGGCTGGATGACAGCCTGCGCTACCGGCAGGATTCAGGCATAGGTCAGCTGGCGGCCGATATCAACCGCGGCGATGGTGCCGCGGCCTTGCGGCGGCTCGGCAGCGGAGCGCACCCGGAACTGGAATGGATCCGCGATGGGGGGCCCAGGCTGGCAGCCGTCTCCATGAACGCCCTGGCCGCTGGCTTCGACACCTATCGGGAGGCGGTGCAGGCCTTCACCGGCGACGCGGCGGACGCCTTCGCCGCATTCGACCGTTTCCGGGTCCTGTGTGCCGTGCGGGCGTCGGAGCGCGGTGCGGAGCGGCTCAATCAGGCCCTGAGCGCCCGTTTTCGCGAGGGATTGCGCGATCCGCGCGACAAGGCGCGCAACCCCTGGTTTCCGGGCAGGCCGCTGATCATCACCAGCAATGACTACGGGCTAGGCCTGTTCAACGGCGACGTGGGGCTATGCCTGCCGGCAGCGGAGGGAGGCCTGTTGGCGTACTTCCCGGAACCTGGGGGCGGGTACCGCAGCCTGGCGCCATCGAGGCTCCCGCCCCACGAGACTGCCTTCGCCATGACCGTGCACAAGGCGCAAGGCTCCGAATTCGCGCAGGTTGCCTTGGTCCTGCCCGCCACCAGCAGCCGGGTCCTGAGCCGCGAACTGCTCTTTACCGCGGTGACGCGCGCGCGGCGCAAGGTGATGCTATTCGGCGCCGCCGAAATGCTGGCGCAGGCTATTGCAACCCAAACCCAGCGCAATTCCGGTCTGCTGGACCGCCTCCGGGAACTTGCTCCGCCGAGCCCCGTCGAAGGCTCGCGCGCCGCCCATGATCGTGTATCATAACGCGCTTATATCCGATTCGAGTTTGGGAGCTAAGACCGTTGCCTATGCCTAGTTTTCGCGAATTCAGCCTCATCGGCGTCATCGCCTCGTTGGCCGTCTTCACCGGCTGCGCCGGCGGCGGATACAGCGGGATGGCCGCGAACCCGGCGGTCTCCGCCGCGGGCCAGTCGGCCATGAATGCCGCGAGCCAGGCCGCTGCCCAGTCCATCGTCAACAGCGCCGCCGGCGCCATGGGTGTGCAAAACCCCATGATGAACGCCGTCCTGCAGAACATGACCCAGGGCGTCATCAACAGCCAGATTGGTCAGCAGGTGCAACCGGCGGACCAGAACTTCCGGCTCCAGCAACTGGAAGGCATGGTGCAGCAGGGAACGGTGAACCAGAACCAGCAGTGGAGCAACCCGCAGACGGGCAGCACCCTCTCGGTGACCCCGGTAGGACAGGCCCAGGTGGACCCGACGTCCCGCCAGAACTGCCGTGATCTGGAGGAGATCTACACCTCCAGCAGTGGCCAGCAGATTCGTGAGCTGCGCCGCGCCTGCCAGGACGCCAGCGGCCGCTGGGTGCTGGTTCAGTAGACCCACCGCCCGGCGCCCTTCCTTGCACGCGCTGTCCGCAAGCGATGCCCTGGATGAGAGGGACCTGCTGCGCATGGGCCGCCATGTCCTGCAGATCGAGGCGGATGCGATCGCGGCGCTGACCGCGCGACTGAACGGCAGCTTTGTCAGTGCCTGCCGCATGCTATTGGCGTGCCGCGGGCGCATCGTCGTTACCGGCATGGGCAAATCCGGACACATTGCCGGCAAGATTGCCGCTACCCTCGCCAGTACCGGCAGCCCTGCCTTTTTCGTCCACCCGGGCGAGGCCAGCCATGGCGATCTGGGCATGATCACCCGGGAGGATGTGGTGCTCGCCCTGTCCAGTTCCGGCGAAACCGACGAGGTGCTGACCATCCTGCCGCTGATCAAGCGCATCGGTGCCGGACTGATCGCCTTAACCGGGAATCCAGAATCCACGCTGGCGCGCCAGGCCGATGTGCACGTGGACGTGGCGGTGTGCGAAGAGGCCTGCCCCTTGGGACTGGCGCCCACGTCCAGCACCACCGCCGCGCTGGCCATGGGCGACGCCCTTGCGGTCGCCATGCTTGAGGCACGCGGTTTCACCCGCGAGGATTTCGCCCTGTCCCACCCCGGCGGCAGCCTGGGCCGGCGCTTGCTGTTGACCGTGCGCGACATCATGCACCGCGGCGCGGACATACCGGCAGTGTCGCCGGAGACCCTTGTGCGCGATGCTGTGCTGGAGATGACGGCGAAGAAGCTGGGCATGACCGCCGTCATCGACGCCGAAAGCCATCTACTCGGCATTTTCACCGACGGCGACCTCAGGCGCTTGTTCGAACAAGCCGGCGACATCCATGCGACGCGCATGGCCGATGTCATGACTCGCGGCTGCGCCCGTGTCAGCGGCGATTGCCTTGCCGCCGAGGCGGTGCACATCATGGAGTCCAGGCGCATCAACGCGCTCCTGGTGGTAGACGCGAATAACGTGTTGGAGGGTGCTCTGAACATGCATGACCTGCTGCGCGCCGGGATTGCCTGATTTTTTGCATAGACATCCATGCAGGACATACACGCGAAAGCCGCAGCCATAGAATTGGTGATCTTCGACGTGGACGGCGTGCTCACCGACGGGCGCCTGTTCTTCGATGACGCCGGGCGCGAGTACAAGAGTTTCCACGTGCGCGACGGTTACGGCATCAAGGCGCTGCAGCGGGGCGGAGTGAGCGTGGGCGTCATCTCCGGCCGCCGTTCCCGCGCGGTGGAACTGCGCATGGAAAGCCTCGGCATCGCGCACGTCTATCTGGGCCAGGAGGACAAACTGCCCGCCTTTGAAACCCTGCGCGAAGCGCTGGGCCTGGAGCCGGGGCAGATTGCCCATGTAGGGGATGATCTGCCCGACCTGCCCATCCTGCGCCGCGTCGGTCTGGCGATCGCCGTGGCCGACGCCCATCCGTCCATCCTGCCTCATTGCCACTGGCGCACGTCCCTGCCCGGCGGACACGGCGCTGCGCGCGAAGTCTGCGATCTGCTGCTGGCCGCCCGCGGCTTGTCCAATCTCACCGTCTCCGCCTCGGCCTGAACCCGTGCTGCAGCAGCGCCCCATCAGCAACTATGTCGCCCTGCTGGCGCTGGCGGCCGGCACCTGGTGGCTGGCGGACTACCTGACGCCCAAGGAAGCGCCGACGGAAAAACTCTCCCGGGGGAAGGTGGACTATTATTCCACCCACATCAGCCGCACCGTCATGACGCCCGAGGGCATTCCCAAGAGCCTGCTCTACGCCGTCACCATGACCCACTACAAGGGCAGCGACCGGACGGAGATGGAAAAGCCGGTGATGACCCTATACAAGGCTAATGCGTCGCCCTGGATCATCCATTCCGACACCGCCACCTCCCTGTCCGGGGGTTCCGCGGTGTACCTGAACGGCGATGTGCTGATCACGCGGGAAACCAATCAGGGCGACATCGTCAAGATCATCACCCGCGACGTAAAATACGACCCTGAAAAGAATTACGCAGAAACCGCAGAGTACGCGACCATACTCGGACCCGGCGACAAGCTGAGCGGAACCGGGATGCAGGTCTATTTCGAACCCGATCTGAGAGCCAACCTTCTCGCCGATGTACGTAGAACCCATGAGATGCATCCGAAGGACAGCAAAGTCCGCAAACGCTGAGGCCGCCCGCAGGCCAGGCGCATCAGCCTCAGCCCGCAAGGTGGCGGTCGGACTGCCCTTGCTGTCGTTTCTCTGGCTGAGCCTTGCCGGCGGCGGTGCGCTTGCCCTGGAAAGCGATTCCAGCCAGCCCATCAATATCGAGGCGGATGCCGCGACCTACGACGAGGCCAAGGGCGAGACCATCTACACGGGCAATGTGCATACCACCCAGGGCAGCCTGGATGTGCTGGCCGACAAGATGATCGTGTACCAGAAGTCGGGCAAGACGGAGAAGATCGTGGCCTTCGGCAAGCCCGCCAAACTCAAGCAGACGCCGGAGCCCGGCAAGCCCGACTGGCACGGCCTTGGCCAGCGCGCCGAATATTTTCCCGACACCGGCATCCTGATTCTGTACGACAACGCCCTGGCGTGGCAGGGCGAGAAGGCCGACACCAGCGACCGGGTCGCCAGCGACCGCATCGAATACGACAGCCGCAATTCGGTGATGAAGGCCGGCACGCCCTCGGCCGCAGGCAGCCGTCGCGTGCACGTCACCCTGCAGCCGGAGAACAAGCCCGCCAAGCCCGCGAGCAGCAATCCATGACCCTTTTGTCCGCGCGCGACCTCAACAAGACCTACAACAAAAGGCGCGTCGTCGACGGCGTCTCCCTGAGCATGCACAATGGCGAAGTGGTCGGGCTGCTCGGCCCCAACGGAGCCGGCAAGACCACCACCTTCTACATGATCGTCGGCCTCATCAAGCCCGATACCGGCAGCATCCATCTGGATGAGGCCTCCATCACCCATCTGCCCATGCATGCGCGCTCCCACTTGGGCCTGGGCTATCTACCCCAGGAACCCTCCATCTTTCGCAAGCTGACGGTGGCGGAGAACCTCAGGGCGGTACTGGAACTGCGCCGGGACCTGAGTAACGGGCAAAGGGACCTGCGCATCGAGGAACTGCTGGAGGAATTCAGCGTCAGCCATTTGCGCGACCAGCCGGCCATCGGGCTGTCCGGCGGCGAGCGCCGCAGGGTCGAAATTGCCCGAGCCCTGGCCTGCGAGCCGCGCTTCATGCTGCTGGACGAGCCCTTTGCCGGCGTCGACCCCATTTCCATCATCGACATCCAGAAGATCATTCAGCATCTGAAGAGCCGCGGCATCGGCATTCTCATCACCGAGCACAATGTGCGCGAAACCCTGGGAATCTGCGACCGTGCCTACATTCTGGCCGGCGGAAAAGTCATCGCCGAGGGCAGTTCGAACGAAATCGTGCAAAATCAGGAGGTCCGCAAGGTCTACCTGGGCGAAAACTTTTCACTCTGAGCCCCTGTCGATGTTCCCGAGGCGGTGCCGATTAGACTAGAATGTCAGCAAAAGTCGGACCACATTTGCAGGGGACCCGCGATTCAGCGCCATGAAACAGAGCCTTCAACTTCGCCTCGGTCAGCAGCTGACCATGACGCCCCAGTTGCAGCAGGCCATCAAGCTGCTTCAGTTGTCTACCCTCGATCTACAACAAGAAATCCAGCAAGCGCTCGATTCCAACATGATGCTGGAGGTCGCGGAAGAGGAGAACACCTATTCCGACATCTCCGAGCCGGTGGAAAGCGCCTCCCAAAGCACCGATTACGGTGAGCTCCCCAATCTGGATACGGCCTCTGAGATCCCCCAGGAACTTGCCACGGACTCATCCTGGGAGGATGTCTACGACACCGTGCAGTCCTATACGCTGCCCCAGCAGAACGACAATGAGGGTGACGACTACCTGTTCCAGCGCGCCCCCTCCCAGACCTTGCAGGACCATTTGTACTGGCAGCTGGAGCTGACGCCCTTCGGTGACCAGGATCACGCCATCGCCACCGCCCTGGTCGACGCCGTGAACGACGATGGCTATCTCACCAACAGCGTCGAGGACATCCATCAAGGGCTTTTGCACCAGATCGAGGACCTGGAACTGGATGAAGTGAAGGCGGTTCTGCACCGCCTGCAACATTTCGACCCACCCGGCGTGTGTGCGCTGGACTTGGCGGATTGCCTGAGCATCCAGCTGCGCCAGTTGCCGGAGGACACGCCCTGGCGGGAAAAGGCCCTGGAGCTCACCTCCAGGCATCTGGACCTGCTGGCCAAAAAGGATTTGAACAAGCTCAAGCGCCTGCTCGAACTCGGCGATGACGAACTCAACCAGGTGATTGCGCTGATCCGCACCCTGGAACCCAAGCCGGGAAGGCAGATCAAATCGGAGGACGCCCAATACGTCATTCCCGACGTGTTCGTGTCCCGCATCGGCGACGAGTGGCTGGTATCCTTGAACCCGGACATCTCACCCAAGCTCAGGGTCAACCCGTTCTATTCCAACATGATCAAGCGCGCCGACAACAGCGCCGACAATGTCTGCATGAAGAACCACCTGCAGGAAGCGCGTTGGTTCATCAAGAGCCTGCAGAGCCGCAATGAGACCTTGCTGAAGGTGGCCCGATCCATCGTGGATCACCAGAAGGACTTTCTGGAGTTCGGCGAGCGCGCCATGAAGCCCCTGGTTTTGCGCGACGTGGCCGAGGAAGTGAGCATGCACGAGTCCACCATTTCCCGCGTCACCACCCAGAAGTACATGCATACGCCCAACGGGGTGTACGAATTCAAGTATTTCTTTTCCAGCCACGTCTCAACCGACGCGGGCGGCGAATGCTCCGCCATCGCCATCAAGGCGTACATCAAGGAACTGATCGAGCAGGAGGACTCCACCAAGCCCCTGAGCGACCATACCTTGTCCGCCGAACTCAAGAAAAAAGGCATCAACGTGGCGCGCCGTACCGTCGCCAAATACCGCGAGGCCATGAACATTGCCCCATCCAACGAAAGGAAGCGCGTCTTCTGACGCGACTCCGCGCACTTATCCGAACTGACAGGAGCGAATACCATGCAAATCAGCGTAACCGGCCACCACGTGGAAGTCACCGAGGCCATGAAGAACTATGTGGACGAGAAGTTCCAGAAGCTGGAGCGGCATTTCGACCAGTTGATCGACGTGCACGTCATACTATCCGTGGCTAAGCTGGCGCAGAAGGCGGAATCGACGGTGCAGGTGAATGGCGCCAAGCTCTTTGCCGAAGAGACCCAGGAAGACATGTACGCCGCCATCGACGGACTCATCGATAAGCTGGATCGCCAGATCATCAAGCACAAGGAAAAGCTGAGCAGCCACGGCCGCTGAAAGCCGCCGCGACGGGACTAGCCACTGACCTGCCGACGCACGGGAACAGGCAAGCCGGAAAGCCGCCATGAAACTCGTCATCGTCAGCGGATTGTCAGGGTCCGGCAAGAGTATCGCGCTGGAAACCCTGGAAGACTGCGGATATTACTGCATCGACAATCTCCCGGTGGCCTTGCTGGAGTCCTTCGTGCGGCAGGCCATGCTGACCGACCAGGGCACGTTCCAGAAAACCGCCCTGGGCATCGATGCCCGCAACCAGAGCGCCAGCCTCAGCCAGTTTCCGGCCACGCGCGCCATGGTCGCCGCGTCGGGGATCGACTGCGAACTGCTGTTCCTGCAGGCGGAGCCCTTCGCCTTGCTGAAGCGCTTCAGCGAGACCCGCCGCAAGCACCCGCTGACCGACGCCACCCATTCCCTGTCGGAAGCCATCGAACTGGAATGGCAGTTGTTGGAGCCGGTATCCCAACAGGCTGACCTGCTGCTCGATACCACCTACACCAATGTTCACCAGCTTCGGCAGTTGATCCGTGACCGCGTCGGCGCGCGCGAAAAACGGCTCATGTCCCTCTATTTCCAGTCCTTCGGCTTCAAGAACGGGATTCCCCTGGACACCGACTTCGTGTTCGACGCCCGTTGCCTCCCCAACCCGCACTGGGAACCGGCGCTGCGCAGCAAGACCGGCAAGGATTCGGAAGTGATCGAGTTTCTCTCGAAAAATCAGGATGTCTGCGAATACCAGGACTACCTGACGTCCTTCCTGGAAAAGTGGGTACCCCGCTTCGAAGCGGAGAACCGCAGCTACCTGACCATTGCCGTTGGCTGCACCGGCGGCCAGCACCGCTCGGTCTATCTGATCGAACAACTGGCACGGCATTTCCGGGCCTCGCCCTACGACATTCTGGTCCGGCACCGCGAACTGGGGTAGAGGAGCCCGCTGTGTCTTCTGGACTCGATTCCAAAAGCCGGGGAATGCCCCCAAAGAAGCGCGGCTTGGGCCGCGGGCTCGAGGCCTTGCTGACCGATGTGCTGATCAAGGTTGAGGCGCAGGACGGTGATGCGGGGGAACTGGAGCACGCCGGGCCGGCGCTCCGGGAAAGCGGCGGCGCCGGCCAGGAAATCCCGGCTTTACAGCAAGAAAGGCTGGCTCTGCTCGAGGAAGCGGAAACCCTTAGGGCCCTGATCGAAGACCTGGAGAGACTGGCCCGCGCCGACTAAGGCGGCGAATCAGTCGTCGCCGAGGGCTTGCGGCTCAGTTACCTGCCACGGTCATACCGGACAGCAGGATGGAGCCGGTGTGAATGCTGCCGCGGCGGTCCACATCGCTGCCGATGGCCACGATATTACGGTACATGTCGCGCAGGTTCCCGGCGATGGTGATTTCTTCCACAGGATGTGCAATCTCGCCATTCTCCACCCAGAAGCCGGCTGCGCCGCGGGAATAATCTCCGGTTACCAGGTTGACGCCCTGCCCCATCAATTCGCCCACAAGAAGGCCGGTACCCATTTGCCGCAGTAATGCCGGCAGGTCCGACTCACCGTGATCGACCATAAGGTTGTGCACGCCGCCGGCGTTGCCGGTGGTCTGCATGCCCAGCTTGCGCGCCGAGTACGTGCTCAGCACGTAGGATTTCAGTACCCCAGCGGTGACCAGGTCATGGGCCCGCGTCGCCACCCCTTCGCTGTCATAGGGCGCGCTGGCCAGACCGCGGCGCATGTGCGGCTGTTCGGACAACCGGACGAACTCCGGGAACACCGGCTTTTCCAGCGAATCCAGCAAGAACGAGGACTTGCGGTACAGATTGCCACCACGGATGGCGCCGAGGAAATGCCCGAGCAAACCGCCTGCCACGTCGGCAGCGAAAATTACCGGACACTGGCGCGTGGTCAGCGAGCGCGCATCCAGGCGCCGCACCGTGCGGCGCGCGGCCTGCTCGCCCACGGCGGAGGCCGCCTCGAGGTCTTCGCGGGCCCGCGCCACGGTCCACCAGTCGTCCCGCTGCATGGAATCGCCACTCTCGCCGATGACGGAACACGCGATGCTATGCCGGCTGGTGGCGTACCCGTGCAGGAAACCCAGGGTGTTGCCAAGCACCCGCTGACCCGCATAGGTGCTGACGCTCGCGCCTTCCGAATTGACGATGGCGGGGTGGAAATCCCGCGCCGTTGTCTCGCATTCCAGGGCCAGGGCTATAGCATCCTCCGGCGACAATTCCCAGGGATGGTAAAGGTCCAGTTCGGGGAAAGTGGTGGCCAGGCAGTCCTGATCGGGCAGTCCGGCATAGGGGTCCTCCGCCGCGTAGGCGGCGATACGACAAGCGGCGGCCACGGTTTCGGCCACCGCTTCGCCGCGCAGGTCCGTGGTGCTTGCGGAACCCTTGCGCTGACCAAAGTAGACCGTAATCCCCAGACCCTGGCTACGATGATGCTCGATGGTCTCCACGTCGCCGAGGCGGACATTGACGGACAGTCCGCGGTCCACGCTCAATCCCGCCTCGGCCGCGCTCGCGCCGCGCTTGCGCGCTTCCGCCAAGGCATCGCCAACCAGTTCCTGCAGGCGCGCAAGTTCGCCCTCGCTTCCAACGGATTGAGCAAGATTCGTCACGCTAAGTTGACCTCATGAAAGACACGACTGAAGGGTGAAGGGATGGGCCAAGCGGCCCAATAAGGCAAAGTGCCCAGCGGGACAGGGATCGGTTCCCGCAGGGCAATTCCACTTAACGGGTGCTGCGGAAACACGGCAAGACTAGGCCGATGCCGCCCCGATCACCAGTTTGACCAGCATGTACAGCGTTATTACGAAAAGAATCGTGGCGACGATTCCGACCACGATGAAAGTGCCCGCGGAGCCGCCGGCAAAATCCCGTTGCCGGTTTTTCTCGCTCTGCACGCCAAAGCCGGCAGCCAAGACGCTACCGATGACCTGAAACAAGTTCGGTCGCCCTGGCTGTTCCGGTGTCTTCTGCTCGTCCACGGCTGCAATACTTTGGCGTATCAAGAACCGGAGGAAACCCGATCACCGGCGGCACCGGCTTTCTTGAGCATGTAGTATTTGGCCCCGAAGGCACCCGCCACCACCAGCAGCGCGATGAGGATGGCCAGAACATTACTGCTGATGACGTCCTCGTCGACGTTCAATCCGTAGGTGCGCAAGTACGTGGCCAGGAAGTAGAGCGTCTGCACTGTGCAGATGGACAGGCCGAAAGAAACCAGGAACTTATCGATGACCTTGTATTCCGTGAACTGGATGTGATCCAGGAACAACTTCATGATGGCGTAGCCGGGAAGGAACATTTCGAAAAGGGTGATCAGCAGGCGTTCCACGTAGTAGAACGGTGAACTGGTGGTAAAGACCGAGAGCAGTACGACGAAAATCGCGCTGAATGCGCCTATCCCCATCCACAACTTCTTGTCCAGTTCGGTGAAAGTCAGAAACTTATTCATCTTGCCGCCTCGTAATGTTTGTAGTTATTTTTTTTTGAAGAAGTAGAAACCTTCCAGTCCGCCCTGGAGGATCATGCTGTCGCCGGATTTCTCGTAGACCTTGTAGTCCAGGGTCTTTCCGGGCCGGCCCGGATTATCGGCCTTGATGATGCCGTCGACCACGTCGTACTTGAACTGCTGCGTGTCGTTGCCGCCAAAGTGGCGGTTGAAACCGGATGTGACCAGCGTGCCGTCGGCACGAAAGTCCCAGGTACGGTTTTCAGGTATCTTGGCCTTCTGAAGGCCTGGCGCAACCGCCTCGAGCAGCCACTGACCCTGAATCTCGCTGCGGTCCTTCAATGGCACCTCGGCGGACGCGGAGGACGTAATCACTAAAAAGAATATCGCGGCGCCTGCGGCTCCTAAGCCCCGAATCGTCATTGCACCCTCCTCAGACATGGCAGTTAGAATTATGTTCCCGGTTCCGAGCCGCCCATGTAGGCTGAAAACCGGCGGCGAGGCCGCTGAATCGTGCGTGATTTTTACATCATTCCCCGCCGCATGGCAAGGAAGCCTGTGCGCTCAAGCACATACAGGGCGCGCTGGTGGCCCCATCGGCCGACCCGACTTAGAATGCAAGCGACCTCGGAGGAAAGCATGAGAATTGGCGTCGACCTGGGCGGCACCAAGATTGAAGTGATCGTACTGGACGAGGCCGGCCGCGAGCGCCTGCGCCGAAGGGTCGCGACGCCCCAGGACCGGTACCTTGAAACCCTGGAGGCTGTCCGCGACCTCGTGCTAGACGCCGAACAGGAACTTGGCACCCGCTGCCCTGTTGGCATCGCCACACCCGGCGCGCTTTCCAAGGCCAGCGGCCTGTTGAAAAACTCCAATTCCACCTGCCTCAACGGCAAGCCCCTTAAAGACGACTTGGAGTCCCTGTTGCAGCGGCCCCTGCGCATAGCCAACGACGCGGACTGCTTCGCCCTGTCCGAGGCGACCGACGGTGGCGCGGCCGGCGCCTCCAGCGTCTTCGGCATCATCCTCGGCACCGGCGTGGGCGGCGGCATCGTGGTCAACGGCAGACTCCTCACAGGCCCCAACGGAATCGCCGGCGAGTGGGGACACAATCCCCTGCCCTGGCCCAAACTGGACGAGTACCCCGGGCCTGAGTGCTACTGCGGCCGGCGTGGATGCATCGAGACCTTCGTCAGCGGTCCCGGCCTGGCTCACGACCATGCCCGGCGAACCGGGTGCCCGCTCGAGGCCAAGGACATCGTCCAGCGCGCCGCGTCAGGGGATGCCGCGTGCGCCGCGAGCATCGCGCTCTACGAGGAACGCCTGGCGCGGGCCCTGGCCCATGTCATCAACCTGCTCGATCCGGAAGTCATCGTGCTGGGTGGCGGTCTGTCCAATTGCGAGCGCCTGTATCGGAATCTGCCCACTCATCTGGCGGCCCTCGTCTTCTCCGACCGCGTCGACACCCGCATCGTGCCTCCGCGTTTTGGCGACTCCAGCGGTGTGCGTGGCGCAGCCTGGTTGTGGGAGTCATCCCCCCTGAGCCGCTAGGCGCCGTCGGTGTGGAACCAGGCCAAGCGCTCGTGCAGGCGCACGACCTGGCCTATGATCACCAGGGTCGGGGCCTTGATGTTCCGCTCGGCCACCTTCCCGGGCAGGCTCGCGAGGGTGCCGGTGACCACCACCTGATGGCGGGTGGTGCCCTGCTGTATTAGGGCGGCGGGAAGATCGGGGGCGCAGCCGTGCGCCTGCAGCGAGTCGCAGATGGCTTCCAGCCCTTGCAGCCCCATATAGATCACGATGGTCTGCTGCGGCACCGCCAGGCGCCGCCAGTCCAGGTCGATCACCGTGCCGTCCTTCAAGTGCCCGGTTACGAAGGTGCAGGACTGCGCGTAATCGCGGTGGGTCAGGGGAATGCCGGCATAAGCGGCGCAGCCCGATGCCGCGGTAATGCCGGGTACGACCTGGAATACGATCCCCTCGGCCATCAGGGTCTCGATTTCCTCGCCGCCGCGCCCAAAGATGAACGGGTCCCCGCCCTTGAGCCGCACGACCCGGCGCCCCGACTTGGCCAGATCAGCCAGCAGGCGGTTGATCTGATCCTGGGGAAGGGTATGCTCGCTGCGCTGCTTGCCCGCATAGATCCGCTCGGCGTCCTTGCGAACCAACGCCATGACCTCGGGCGAAACGAGGCGGTCGTAGACGACGACATCGGCCTCCTGGATCAGACGCAGGGCGCGTACGGTTAGCAGATCCGGATCCCCCGGCCCGGCACCAACCAGGTACACCATGCCCGCGGCGGCGGAACTGCCGGAGACTGCCGCAGCCAGATCGCGTTCCAGCACGGCTTCCGCTTCTCCGGAACGCCCGCTCAACACCAATTCCGCCGGCGTGCCCTGCAAGGCGCTTTCCCAGAAGCGGCGACGCCGGGAGGGGTCCGTAAGGGCCGCCTTGACCTGGCTACGATACCGCTCCGCCAGCCGCGCCAACTCGCCAAATCCGGGCGGAATCAGCGCCTCGATCCGCCCCCTGAGGAGCCGGGCGAGCACCGGCGAGACCCCGCCTGAGGATACCGCCGCCACCACCGGCGAGCGGTCGATAATGGCCGGAAAGATAAAGGTACAAAGCTCGGGACAGTCCACCACGTTCACTGGCAGGTTCAGAGCAACCGCAGCGCGGTAGACGGCCTGGTTGACGTCCGCCCGGTCGGTGGCGCTGATCACCAGGCGAAACCCAGGCAGCTCGGAGACATATGCGGCGAATTCGCCGGCCACCCAATGTATATGCCCGCCTTCCGCCAACTCGGTCAAAGCGGGGCACAGGGCGGGGCTGATCACGGTCACGCTGGCGCCCGCGCGGCGCAGGGTATCCACCTTGCGCAAGGCCACTTCTCCGCCCCCCACCACCAGGCAGGGTGCATCGGTCAATTTGAAAAACAGCGGCAGATAATCCATGGGTCGCGGCATTTGTTAAAATCCGATCCACGATGCGATGCAAAACATGCTCTTCTTCCCATGTCTGACTTCGACCTTGAACTTGATACCTGCGGTCTCATGTGTCCCCTGCCCCTGCTGCGCCTGAAGAAGGCGCTGCACGGGATGGACAGCGGCCAGGTGGTCCGGGTGCTGGCCACGGACCCGGCGTCGGTGCTGGATTTCGGCGTGTTCCTGGAACAAACCGGGCACACACTGCTGGTCCGCGGCGAAGATTCCGGCGTCCTTCACTACATGATCCGCAAGAGCTGAGACGCCGGGCTCCGCCTCAACGCAGGCTGATCACCGGCCAGCCCTGTTCCTGCGCGTAGGCCGCCAGGGTTTCGTCGGGGTCCACGGCCACCGGGTTGGAGACCACGGACAGCAATGGAATATCGTTGTGGGAATCGCTGTAGAACCAGCTGCCCTCAAGGCCGCACTGGTGCTCCTGCAGCCATGCCTCCAGCCGCTTCACCTTGCCCTCCCGAAAGCATGGCTCGCCGACGAAATCGCCGGTATAGCGCCCATCCGCCAGTTCTGGCGAGGTGGCTATGAGATGCTCGATACCATAAAGGCCGACAATGGGCTCGGTCACGAAGCGATTGGTGGCGGTGATCACCAGGGGCAGATCACCCCCCGCGCGGTGCCGTTCGATCAGGTCCTGCGCCGCCGGCAGCAGGATCGGCCTGATCTTCTCCAAGATGAACTGTTCCCGCCAATCCAGCAAGACTTCCAGCGCGTGTTCGGACAGGGGCTTCAGGGCGAAGCGCAGGAACTCCCCGATATTCAGCCTGCCGGCTTTGTATTCCTGGTAGAAGCGGTCGTTTTCGGCAA
Source organism: Methyloterricola oryzae (assembly GCF_000934725.1). Lineage (NCBI taxonomy): Bacteria > Pseudomonadati > Pseudomonadota > Gammaproteobacteria > Methylococcales > Methylococcaceae > Methyloterricola > Methyloterricola oryzae. The sequence goes on along the minus strand of NZ_JYNS01000002.1, from coordinate 395,474 downwards.
AATAAGCCGGCTCAACCACGCCCTGCTCCACTAGAAACTCGCCCCAAAGATAATCGCTGTCGCCGGCGATCAGGGTGTTGTCCAAGTCGAAAATGGCCAGATTCATGCAAACTCAGTCGGATTCAGGCACGTCCGCAGCGTGCGCGCAGATAAGCGCCCAAGCGGTGGCAAACGCAATTGATTTATGAAACAATGTGGTCGTTCGGGGATACACGAACAGGGCAGGCATTATAGCATTCGAGGACACCAGCCGGACTGAATCCTGACATGATCGACTCGGAAGGTTACCGCCTCAATGTAGGTATCATTCTTTGCAATGACGACGGCCGCGTGTTTTGGGCCCGCCGCGCAGGAATGCGTTCGTGGCAGTTTCCCCAGGGCGGCATCAAGTTCAACGAGGATCCGGATAGCGCCATGTTCCGGGAACTGTACGAGGAGGTTGGCCTACGCAATTCGCATGTGCAGGTCATCGGCAGGACCAACGAGTGGCTGCGCTACGATCTGCCCGAGCGTTACATTCGTAAACATTCCCAACCCCTGTGTATCGGGCAGAAGCAGCTCTGGTACATCCTTCGCCTCAACGCCGCCGAATCCAATATCTGTCTGAATTGTTCCGACAAACCGGAATTCGACGCCTGGTGCTGGGTCGACTACTGGCATCCCTTGACCGACGTGGTCTACTTCAAGCGGGAAGTCTACCGCCAGGCGCTGACCGAACTGGGTTACCACTTGATTCCGGCCCAGGTCCCGGTGAGCGCGGTCGGCTTCCTGTCCGAGGAACGCAAAGCGGATTCTCAATAACCCGGCGCTGCCAGGTTGAGGCCAGAGGGCAAACTGGCGAGCCGAACCACGCCCGTTGTCACTTCGCCGTCCGGGTGCAGATCCAGCCAACGGTATCCGGGGGCCGCCGCGTCCAGCGCAAAGTCGGAACTGCCCGGCTTGAACTGGAAGCAAGTGGACGGACAGGCGAGCAGGCGCAAGTTCTCCTCCTGGACATCCATGGCTTGGTGCACATGGCCAAACACGACCACCCGCACCCGCTCCCGGTTCTTCAGTAAGCCAATGAATTCCTCGCCGTTGCCGAGCCGCATGGTATCCAGCCATTGGCTACGCGTGGGCAGCGGCGAATGATGCAGGCAGACCAGGGTATGAAGGCCCGCCGCGGAATCCAGTGCGGATTCCAGGAAGGCCATCTGACCGCTGCGCAGATAACCGCCGGCCGAATCCAGCACCGTGCTGTCCAGGCAGATGATCTGCCAGGATCCCAGCAGTATTTCCCCTTCCAGATAAATGCGGTCAGCCGCCAGGTGAGACTGCATCAGTTCCAGTTCATCATGATTGCCTGGAATACAGCACACCGGCACTCCCACCGCCTGCAGATACCCCTGTAACCGCCCGTAGACCTCCGGGCTTGCATCCTGCGCAAGGTCACCGGTCATCAGGATCAGGTCGGCGGGACCATGGTCCCTGGAAGCGGCATGCAGGACAGATGTGAAGCTTTGCTCCGTGTTGATGCCCATCATGGTCTCGGCCGGATCCCGTAGCAGGTGAAAATCGGTCAACTGCAGTACGCGGATCGGTCCTTCGTGGCTGGCGTGCAGGACGTTGCTCATAGGCCTGGCAATCCTTTGATTACGTAGCGGATATGATGGACGGCGATTCAGGGCTTGTCCAAGTGTTTGACCAGTATCTTGGAATTGCGCCGGTAATTGTAGAGTGCCTGACGCTTGACGGGCAGATCGCCGATGCGGGCCGGATCATAGCCGCGCTCCCGGAACCAATGGATGGTCTGCGTGCTAAGCACGAACACCCGCTCCAGTCCCAGACGGCGTGCCTTGGCCTCCAAATGGCCGAGCAGGCGTTCGCCGCGCTTTTCCCCGCGATAATCCGGATGCAGGGCCAGGCAAGCCAGTTCGGCCATTTTCTCCTCGGCGAAGACGTGCAACGCGCCGCAGCCGACGATCAAACCGTCGCGTTCGATCACGCTGTAGGCAGTGATTTCCCGCTCCAGGTTCTCGCGGGTGCGCGGCACCAGCACGCCGCTTTCCTCCAGCGGGCGGATCAGGTCCAACAGGCCGCCGATGTCGTTGATCGCCGCGGGGCGCATTTCCTCGAAAGGCGTGGAGCTGACCAGGGTGCCCACGCCGTCACGGGTAAAAAGCTCCAGCAGAATCGCGCCGTCGATGTGCCGATTGATCAAATGGGCCCGCTGCACGCCGGACTGCGCCGCCACCACCGCCGCCTTCAGGTGTGGATACATCTCTTCCTGCAAGGGGAGAACGTTTTGCAACAGTTCCCCGGCCTCCCGTGTGGTGAGTTGTTGCAGCGGTTTGCCGTCGGTCGGGCTGCGGCAATCCTGCTCCGCCAGCAGGAGCAGTTTGTCTGCCCTGAGGGCCGATGCCACCGCCGTGGCGACTTCCTCAGCGCTGAGGTTGAAAATCTCCCCGGTCGGCGAATAGCCCAAGGGCGACAACAACACCACATTGCCCTGGTCCAGGCTTGCGCGGATGGCTTCGGCGTCCACCCGGCGCACTTCGCCGGTGTGGCCGAAGTCAACGCCATCGCGGACACCCAGAGGCTTGGCCACCACGAAATTGCCGGAAGCCACGCGAATCCGGGCCCCTGCCATGGGGGAATTGGCCAGGCCCATGGACAACAACGCCTCGATCTCCACCCGCACCGTGCCGGCAGCTTCCTTGACGCATTCCAGGGCCACGGCGTCGGTCACGCGCAGTGCACCCACATAGCGCAGCTCCGCGCCCATGGCGCGCAGGCGCTGCTCCACCTGAGGCCTGGCGCCATGCACCAGCACCAGGCGGATGCCCAGGCTGTTGAGCAGGGCAAAATCGTGGACCAGGTTGGCGAACAGGCCGTCGGCCAGGGCCTCGCCGCCGAATGACACCACGAAGGTGCGGCCCCGGTGCGCGTGGATATAGGGGGATGAATCGCGGAACCAGCGGACGAAGGCGGAATGTTTGGTGTCGTGGGTCACTTCGGCGTAGGGTCGGAAGGCGCGAAGCTCGGGGCTTCAAAGACTCAATTGTGACACGGGATGACAGTCACGCGCGAATTCGTGCCCCCGTCGGATGCAACTTGGGCCGCTCAAGCAAGCCAGGGATTCAGCTTGGATACGGTCTGAATGCCTTGAGCGGGCCGACAATTGACGGAACTGGTTCGCATGGATCGGCAGCTCGCTTTCTTTAAACGACGGCTCGCAGTTCGACCTCGGCAATTGCCTGCGACACGCGCTCCACCAGCCTCTTCGCGAACTCCGGCTCGCGGATGGCGTCGATGTAGTTGATACCGTCATAGGCGTTTGGTATGGCGATGGGCTCTTGCGAGCGCATCACCGGCACGATGAGGTTTTTCAGCATTACATACATCTTCAGCGCCTGCTCCATCTCGTACTTGCACACCGGCTTGGAAAAATAGTCCCTGGAATAGATCGGAACGAACACTCGACTGCTGTTCACATCGTGCGCCACCCGGGTCGGCCAGTCGTCGCCGAGGCGGATGCTTTCCTTATCGAAGAATACCTTCAATGGCGAACCGTCGGGCTTCCGGGCTTGGGTCCGCAGGGGCTCGACCACGTTGGCGGCCACCCAGGCGATATGTTCCGGCTCGGTGCGCGAATAACTGATGAACACATCGTAATCGCCCGTCGACTCGATCCGCTCGGCGTGGAACAGGGCCCATTGCAGCCTCCGCTTGAGGTAAAGCGCGGTCATCACGCTGGCCGCGACAATCCCTGCCGCGACCAGAGTGACCATTGGATAAATGAAATTAAGCGAGCGCAGAAACCAGACGACAAAAATCAGTCCCAACAGCGCGAGCGCGCCGCCGGCCAGGGGCGCCAGGCTGGGATAGCGGCTGCGCAAGGCCGGCGAGCGCAGATACAGGAACCTGGCCAGAAAACAGGCCAGACCGGACAAACCCAGCGTGTAGGCCACCAGCAGCCAGGGTTCGACCTTGAGTTCGGCGGTCGAGCGCGAAATGCGGGCTGACAAGGCCCAGGCCAGCAACTCCGGACCGGGACGCTTGAGTTCCTCGGGAAACTCGGCCGGAGGCTTTTCTTGGGGGTTTCCGACGATCAGCAGCTTTCCGTTCAGGTCGGGCTTGGCTGGCTTGCCCGATGTGTCCGCCAACCGCGAAAGAGTACCGGCCTCGAAACGATAGGCCTGCTGCAGGAAGTCCTCGCGCGGCCCGACCTGGATCACGATGGAGCGCTGCGAGGACACGACGGGGTACTGGAAGAAGTCCTCGGAAATCTTGATGGCGACAGCGGGGATGGATACACCGTCGCCGATATCCAGATAGGCATCGTACTTGGCGGTTTGCCACAGCCATTGCATGAGGGTATGGCCGGAACCGTCCAGCACGTCCTGGTAAAGCGACTGCGCATGTTCGTTCAGTACCATGTAGTCCGGGTTGAATTCGGTGGTGCCGGGCTGGAAGGGGTCGACGGCGGCGTAGACCTTGGTTCCGCCGTCCTGCACTGCCTTGATGGCCTGCGTTAATTGCTCCAGGCCAGTCTGGGAGGAGCGGATGCGGATGTCGAGCAGCAGCACCATCGGCCGCCCGTACTGGCCGGACGCGATCAGGCGCAGCAGGGACGACAAGCGCTCCCGGTAGTTGGCCAGTTCGCTCTCGGCAATGGCCGCCGGCGACGTGAGGCCGAGGAAGACGATATTGCTGGCCAGGGGCGGCGGCGGAGACAGCTTTCCGGCCACGTACCAGTCCACATGACGCCAGGGGGTCAGAAGAGCGATCGCGGCCATCAGGCCCAAATAGGCGAGCACATACCAGGCCAGACGCGGCTTGGCTATCATGGGGCGATTTGCAGGCGCGCCTCCACCTGCTCCGCCCGCTTCTGGTAGTCGGCCGCCTTGCCCTGATCGCCTTCCTTCCGCCAGGCCTCGGCCAGACTGCGGCAGGCGATGGCAATGGTGCGGTCGATTCCCGAGGGATATAAACGCAGCGCCAGGGCCAAAGCCTCTTCCTGCTGCTTGATGCCCAGCTTGCATTTACCCAGCCGGCACAGGACGCGGCCCAGGTGGAAATGGCTCTCGGCCACTGTGGGGTGGCGTCCATCCGGGTACAGCTGGCGACGGAGGGTGAGCGCCTGAGTGTGGTACTGCTCGGCCTTGACCAGATCCCCGCTCTGTTCGTAAGCGATCCCCAGACGGTTGTAGCTGACGCCCAAATCCGGGTGACGGCCGGCGGGCGGCAGGGCCTTGCGGATTTTCAGGGCGCGCTCCAGGTATTCGAAGCCGCGTTCCTTGTCGCCGCGCTTCAGATAGGTTTCGCCCAGGTTTTCGTAATTGCCGGCCGCCGCCTGGCGATTCCTGTCATCCGCCGGCAGCAGTTGGTTGGTCTTGATCGCCTTCTCGAAGTACTCGATGCTGCGGGCCATGTCTCCCAAACCGCGGTAGGCCAGTCCCAGGTTGTTGTAGTTGTGCGCGATGCGGCGCTGAATGCCTACCGGGTAGAGTTCCAGATTGATGCTCAAGGCGCGCTGCAGCGCCTGGATCGCGCCGCGGAAGTCGCGCAACTGGTAGCGGGCGGTGCCCAGGTTGTTGAGCATGCGTGCCTCCCAGGGCTTGTCATTGCGCGCCTGCGCCGCGGCGGCACCCTCGCTGAACTGAGGCGCAGCCGATTGCGGGCGCCCCAAGGAGATGAAGATGGAACCCAGATCGTTCCTGGCGGCCTCGATCAGATCGAAATCTCCACCCGCCAGCGCGCTTTCCAGCTGAGCGCGGTAGTGGTCTTCCGCTTCCTGAATCGTGGCAAAGCTCTGCAGCACCGATTCCTGCTGCAAGGCATAGCTTGCTTGCGAGGCGATGCCGGGCTCCAGGATCTTGATCGCGAGCACCTCGCTCTCGCGCGCGCCTTCGTTGATGCGCACCTTGCCTGTCTGCCCGATGCGCAAGCGCCCTTCCTTGAGGTCCGCCTCGACGTCTCGCCCGGGATCGACTTTCAAGGTGAACTCGGTCCCGCGCACCAAGCCCACGAAGCCCTTGAACTCCACATTGAAGAAATCCAGCAACTTGCTGACGTGGAAACGCGCCGTCCCGCCCAGGACCGAGTGCATCTCACCCCGCGCGCTGGTGGAATCCACCCGGTAGCGCGCTCCGGGCGAGAGGGTGCACTCGGTGCCATTGGGTGATTGCAGACGAAACACGGTGCGCGTGGGGACGATCATTTCGGCTCCCAGCGGCAGGAAATCCTGCTCGGCGATGGGACGCCGCACCGGCTGTTCCAGTTCGGGCATGACCAGGGTGACTTCCACCGGCTCGCCCGTGCGGCTGCCGGCCACCCGCACCTCGATGACCTGGATCTGCGAGGGTTCGGCCCGAGGCTCTCGCAGGGCCATCAAGCCGAGAACCGCTGCGGCGAACGCGCGCCGTTTCATTCCGAGCCTGATACCGCCCACCGGCATGACCTGGCGGTTCACCACGCGTAGCGGACGCCGGCGCTGATGAAATGGGCCTGCTGACCGCCGCGAATTTCGCCGTTGTAGTCCAGGTAGAAGTTGAGCGTGTTGGCTGTCAGGAGGGCCAGGCTGGCGCCGACGATGCCCGCGTCGCGCTGATTGGGACGGTCTGCCGTGCTGAGCAACTGAGGTTGGTTGTCGGACCGGCGCGCACCCACCGCATCCTGCAAGGTGCCGAAATCGTGGTCGTAAACGGCCCGCAGCTCGAACTGCGCCTTAAGCCCCTCGATCAGAGAGCGCTCGTATCGGCTTCTTACGCCCACCAGGGTGTCGAAGGTATACAAGGTGCGGCCATCGACGGAGAGGTTCTGGCCATCGGCATTGGTGCCCGATTCTGTGAGGGGGTTCTGCCGCATCCAGCCCAACTGCACGCCGACGATGGGCTGTATCGCGACGTCGCCTGATCGGAAGCTGTAGCTCAGTTCGGTGTAGTCGTTGACGCGGTTGCCGTAGGTCTTGCTGTAGGCCTGCCGGGCATCGCCGGCGGCGATCGAGCGCTGTGCCGTGTAGGTGTCATTGTCGTAGGCCAGCACGCTCTTGAATTGCCAGGCGCCTGAGGTGAAGGCGCCATACAAGCTGACCATGGCGCTATCGGCGCTGCCGTTGCTGCGCGCGGCCTGCTGCAGCGAGACGTCGGTGTGCCCGGCGAAACCGGCAATGCCAACGGACACGCGCTCGCTGACCTGCAGGTCGAAGCCCATGACGGAGCCCGCGGTTCCGGCATCATAGCCGGGCGAGAATCCGTCGCCGTCCGCCGTGGAGATCATCCCGATTCCGCGCGCCCAGAAGCCCAGGCGATTGACCGGGCAGTTCTCGCCCAAGGGCGCATCCAACCGGCCCCCGACCATGCGCAAGAGGCCCGTGATCAACTGCCGCGTCACGTGCTCCGGTGCGGATACCGGGCTGGAAACGGACTCGAGCTTCAAGTCGACGCGATCAGCGAAGTAGTTGAGCGAAGGGGTCATCAGGCGCAGCGAGGGTATCGAGAGCGCATTGGGAATGCTCAGCTTGCCAAACTTGCCCGCGACGCCACCGGCCGCTTGCAGGATGGTGTAGCTGCGCGGGGCATAGGTTCCCGCATTGGCGACCACGTTGACAGCGGCATTGCCCAGCGACGCCTGGCCTGTCGCGTTCAAACGGCTAGCCCGCGTGGGACTGATCTCCACCTGGAACGTCGACCCACGGTTGAAGGCGACATCGCCATTGACGGTGAGGGTGCCGATCGACCCGCCGGGCGCAATCGTGCCAAAGTTGTTGACGCTGCCGATGATGGTGCCGTGCCCGCTGAGGATGCCGGTCGGATCGACCCGCACCGGGCCGAGGATGGAGGCGCCGTCCTGCTCGGCGGTACGGCCGTGGGCGGCGTCGCCCACTTCCAGATTGCCCTCCTGCACCACGGTCAGTCCCGTGTAGGTGTTGTTGCCGTTGAGGATGAGGGTGCCGCCGCCGAGTTTGGTAAGGCCGCCGCTACCATTCAGGGATTGGGAGAGGGTAAAGGTGTGGGCGGCATTGGCGATGTCGAAACCGCCACCGCCCTCACCCCAGTTGATCGTGCGCAGCGTTGAATTGAAGGAAGTCCCGGTAATCCGAAGCGTCCCGCCGTCGAAATTCAGCGCACTTGCCGGATCGCCCAGGCTGTCATCCGACGCCACGCTCAAGGTGCCGCCGGTCAGGATTGTGCCACCGGTATGGGTGTTCGACCCCGACAGAATGAGCGTGCCCTCACCCGCCTTGGTCAGGCTGCCCGATCCTGTCACCGTACCGGCATACGTACCGTCGGCGCTCCCCTCGTCGAAGACCAGCTGCGTATCCTGCGAGGTGCTGACGTCGCCTTGCAGGATGGTGCTATTGCCCTGCAGGATGCCGCCCAGCACCTCGGTGCGGCCAGTGAAGGTATTGGCGCCTGTCAGAACCAGCGTGCCGTCACCCAGTTTGGTCAGGCCGCCGCTGCCGCTGAGGACCTGGGAAACGGTGAACGTGTTGGCCGCATCGACGATGTCAAACGCCCCGCCCGCAGCGCCCCAGTTGATCGGGCGGGCGGTGGAGGTAAAGCTCGTGCCTTCGACGCGCAGGGTGCCTCCGTTGAAGTTAAGAGGCGCCGAAGCCGCGCCGAGATTGGCGTCGGACCTTGCACTCAGCGTTCCCTCATTCAGGTTGGTGGCGCCGCTGTAGGTATTTTGTCCTGTGAGCGCGAGCGTGCCGGCGCCCAGTTTGGAAAGTCCGCCGCTGCCGCTGAGAACCTGGGAAACAGTGAAGGTGTGGGTGGCATCAGCAATGTCGAAGCCCCCTCCCCCGGCACCCCAATTGACGGTGCGCGGCGTTGCGTTAAAGGTCGTCCCGGTCACCTGCAGCACACCGCCATCGAAATTCAGGGGACTGGCCGCGCCGCCCAGGCTGGCATCCGACGCGACACTCAGGGTCCCGGCGGCCAGGGTCGTGCCGCCCGTGTGTGCGTTCGAGCCCGACAAAATGAGTGTGCCTTCGCCCTGCTTGATCAGGCCGCCGGCTCCCGAGATCGTGCCCCCATAGCTTCCCGTATTCACCTGATCGAAGATGAGGCGGGTGTCCTGCGCGACACGGATGTCGCCTTGCAGGCTATCGGAATTACCCTGCAACTTGCCCTCAACAATGGAGGTGCCCCCCTGATACGTGTTACGCCCGGTCAGAACCAGGGTGCCCGGTCCCAGTTTGGTGAGCCCGGTGAGCGCCACATCGGGCAAATCGTCGTTGCAGGTCGCATCCTCACAACCCTCTGGCAGAACCCCCAGGTCCTGCGAAACCGTGAACGCATTGGCGGCATCGGCAATATCGAAGCTTCCCCCGGCTTGCCAAGTGACCGGATGCTGGCCCAAATTCGTAAATGACTGACCTGTAATCCGCAGAATGCCGTTGTTGAAATTCAGACCGGAGTTGGCTTGTCCGAGGTTTGCATCGGAGGACACGCTCAAGGTGCCGCCTTGCAGATCGTTGATTCCAGAGAAGGTATTTTGACCGCTGAAGCTCACATTACCCAGAATGGAGTTGCGGCCGTTCCCACTGATCGGCGCACTAAATACGAGCGGGTCGCTTGCCCCTGTGTTTCCGAAGACCGCATTATTGTTGTTGACGAGAGTGCCATTGAAAGTACCCCCGTTAAAAATCAATGTTCCGCCGGCGCGATCATCCTGGGGCCCGAGCAAACCGAGCGTCATTGTGCCGGAAAAGCTGCCGCCATTTTGGGTGAAAATGCCATTCCTGATATTCAGGTCTGGAACGCTGAGAGTTCCATTGGCACCCAGCGTATACTTGGCGCCAAACCCCAGAGACGGGCCCGTCAGGCTCATGGTGTTCCCGACGCTGAAGAGGCCGCCGCTCTGAACAACACTGCCCTGGTCGATCGTCACGTTCGCGGCCGTCACACTGCCGCCGCTCTGCTCCATTCGTCCGGACGAAATACTCAGCCTCCCCACTGAGAGGGTCCCTTCGCCAGACAAGGAATACTCGGCAGATGGGCCCTCAAGGCTCAACGTGTCATCGACGCTGACGATGCCGCCGCTGTGAGAAATCGATCCCTGGCCTACCGCCATCACACTCCCCGCGCTTAGGGTGCCGCCGCTAACTTGGAGAGCGCCTGAGTCCCCAAGCACGAGCAATTGACCTGCAAACGCTTCAGGCGGGTCGCCTCCTCCATCGATGAGCGGGAAATTGAATTGCCCCTCGTCTGTGCCGATTTCGGTTCGATCAGTCTCTGCTTGGGGAATTCCGTTGTTCCAGTTGTCTGGATCGTTCCAAGCGTTCTGGTCAGGAAAAACACTGGGGCCCCGCCAAGTCGTCGCGGCGGCGGCGCTGCTGATGCCCATCCTGACCGCGAGCAGCAGAATGGTGAAAAGCAACCCGGTGCGCGAAAACATTGTTAGGGTGGGTATTGCTGTTCTCGAAAGGGGCAGGGGATGAGACGGACGCGACTGGCACCGTTCCTTATGATGCTGGCAGGGCTCTGATAAATAAGCTTGCTCCATTCCCAAAGCTAAGAGACTGGGCTTCCGATCTCGATCGGTTCTAATGCTCCTCATTCCTGCTCTGCCCCCGCCATCCTGAAACGTTGTTGTTCTTAAGTTCGAAAACCCTGGCCTTGGTCCAGACCGCCTGGACCTTTCCCAATTCAGGTCATGGAAGTTCTAATCGGCACAGGCTCCGCTGCATTGTGCCGCAGCCCCAACGGGAGATTGCGGCAAAGCTGCCCGCCAGCGCGTGACCTCATCGAGTTCACGGCCGGATAGCCTGCGTACGCTCTGCACCCCATCCTTGGTCACGATCATCTGATAGCCTTGCGACACAGCAATGCGCTGCGGCTGGATCAGTTCCAAGCTGCCCTCGAGTACCGTCAAAACAGACTGCTCGGAATCCACGCGCAGGTTGAATCGCGCATCGCTGTTCTCCCATTCGCCATGCGTGGAACGGATGCGGGTACCGCATTGTGAACTGGGCTCCTCGTAAGCCTGCCCTTGGAAGTGCTCCCTGACCCATATCAGGCACCGCGTACCCTCCCAAAGCAGTTGGAACACCGGGTCCGTATTCTGATCGAGTTGAACATAACCGTCGGACAGAAAGTCCACGTAAGCCGTACTGTCCTTGCCAGTCGTGACACGATCCCCGTTTGCCACGAGTTGGCCGTCGCGCGCCGGCGCTCCATTCAGACTCACATTGGCCCCTCCTACACGCAGCCGCGCCACGGTGCCTTGTCCAGGGAGATAAGCGACCGAGGAGCATCCTGCGCTGAACGTGACCAGAATTCCCAAGACCCACAGTGCTATCAGCCGCACGAAAAGCGATTCAGGCGTAACAACTGAGCAAAGCCTGCACGTTGCTTCGGGCTGTCGCCGTTCCAAACTGAATACGCGTGCGGGCACCTGAAGCAGGGAGGACAGGCATCTAAAAAGACGTGAAAGAACCGGCCCTAAGGCGATTGGAGGCGAACTTCGATGGGCCGCGCGGTCACTGGCATGCCCAGTCGGTTCTTCTGGAGACACATTGAACTCGAGCACACAACCTCCCTGCGAAAATAAGGCTGATCAGCAAACTCGAACGTCAAGGTATAAGCAATCACCCTTACTCTTCGGCAGAGCAAGAAAAATCCCTATGCAGTTACTTCACCCGTCACGAAAGCCAGTTTGCATCAAGGCACATTAGTGGATCACAAGTTAACAGCGATGACAATCTTCCAAATGGCGCATAAGAGTTGGCTGATATCATCAGTGCAATTGCAACTTTGAATGTTGTCTCTATATATGGGAAGAGCAGGCCCCTCATGAATATAATCCTTATTTCTGTTCATAAAACCGGATTCAGCGGCGCAATCAGATGCCTTTTTTAGGCCGCCCTCTTGCGCGGACTTGAATAAAGTTGTTACTCTCGGATCCGTCAATCTTCTATAGTATATTTACTACGAAAACTGCTCAGGCATCCTTCCTGAAGCAGTATCGTAATGCTCGTATGTAATTAAGAGCATAAAGATCCAAAGGCGCTTATAGCGCGCTGAATTCCAAGCTCACAAAAGCTAAGGATTAGGGATGGACGAACAACAATATTCATGGACTGCCGCCCTATCGGGCGCTTATTACAACCGAGGCGACGCTTCTTCTCTCTATGGGGCTAAGGAAAGGAGAAGAATGCCGCCGCTTGTGTTGCGAATTCAGCACACTTCCCCTAGCTCGCCCATACCTGTCAAAGCAGTTCTATGTAAATCCAGCCAACCTTGACAAAAGTCGATTTTGTCGCTGGGGCAGGACTTCGGCATGAGACGGTTCAGAAATAGCAGGCGATGGCTTGGCGGCGCTTCGACCGAATCTGAAATTCCGCAATCCGGCAAATGCGCTCCGAGCCAGCCAGATAGTGTGGGTAAGCTTTACATGAGAAACTCCTAATATTTCTCAGCACCCAATACGGAGAATTCCTTGAGACTCGGTCAAAAAAAAGGGTCTAAAGTTAGCACGCTGATTGATAAAGCGTCTTTTCAAGCTCAGGGGTTCTTAAACCACCTTCAAGGGCTTAAATAGCCTTTAAAAACGTTATGCCTTGATAGTTTAATGAACAGGATGGGAGGAATAGGATACTAACAAAAAGCATGGCACTAATTCCGTCTTTGGCTCAAGTTCGCGATACGTAAGTTCAACACGGGAGGTAACCTACGATGCATTCAAGAGTAACACCAATCAAAATGGTGGCAGGTACATGCCTTATTGGGCTGTCCTCGCTAGTGTTCGCAGAAACGGCACCCGCACTGCAGGCATTGGAAAAATTCAAATCGGCCTCGCAGGAATTGGTCAGGCTTCAGTCCGGCATCAAGGATGCCGCATCCGCCAAGGCGGCCCAAAAAAAAATTGATGCCGCTACCAAACGCCAACAAGCCGCTGATGCAAACTTGACCGAGGCCATGAAAAAGCTTGATCCAGGAAACCAGCAAGACGCGAAATTGATGGAAAGAATTTATACCGATATGCAGGCGCAGAACGAGGCAGTTGCCAATGCGCAGTTGAAAGCTATCGACGTTCAAAGCGCCGCTGCCGAAAAGGCGGCTGCGGCCAAGGCCGCGCACCAGAAGCAGTAGTGCCATTTCGCTGCGAAGGAAAACGCCGTAATTAAAAAGAGACGAGGAGAAAAACCATGAAGCTTTTGATGCGCTTTCTTTGTAGTGTGGGACTTGGGGTGTTCTTGGTGTTGTGCGCGTCTGCTGCCTATGCAGAAAACGACTTCTGCTGGAAGGATTCCTACCCTCGTGGGGTCGGTGAGGTTCCCAAGGCATGTGCTCCCGGCCAGGAGATGATTGGTCTGCTCTGTTACGACAAGTGCCCTGCCGGAATGGCGCGCTTTGGCTTTGACTGTCATTCCGTCTGCCCTCCCGGACTAACGGATCAAGGCCTGTTTTGTCGTGCGGCCGAGTATGGCCGTGGCGCTGGCTACCCCTGGAAATTCGGCGATGGGCTTAACGACAACGGCATGATTAACCGATGCGAAGGGGCGCAAGGCAAGGGAAACTGCGAAAAGTGGGGCGCGATGTACTATCCGAAATGCAAACCGGGCTACACCAATGTGGGCTGCTGTATCTGCCGCCCGGCGAATACGCCCGACTGCAGCGCGCTCGGTTTGAACCCCGGGGTGGATCTATCCTGCGCCAAAAAAGTGGAGATCGGGAATCCGGTTACCGGGGTGTGTGCGAACGGAGAGCAGAAGGACGCTGGACTTTGCTACACCGCCTGCCAGCCGGGTTATGACGGGGTTGGGCCGGTGTGCTGGGGTCAGCCGCCATCAGGCTGGGTTCAGTGCGGCATGGGCGCGGCAAAAGACGAGAAGACGTGTGCCTCCAAGGTCTTTGGTCAGGTGGCATCCGTCGGTCAGATGGCGATGTTCGTGGCGACATTCGGGTCGACCACGCCACTGACTGCGGGCATGAAAGCGCCTGAACAAGCCAGTCGGCTTACCAAGCTGAAGCAGCAATACAGTGCGATGAAAGTGGCGTTTGATAACCTCAAAAAGACAAATTCCGCGGTCGCTACGGCGGTAAAATCTCTTGACGCCGCCAACAAGGGCAGAAAGGGTTATGTCGCAATGGAAACAGCCTCGAATATCGTCACGGAAGAAGACATGGCGCGACTGGCAGCTCAGATTGCGAGCATTCTGGATCCAAGTGGCGTCTCATCGACAGTGGCCGCCTACACGTACCCGAAATGCAGCAAGTACGGGTTTTCGCCGACCGGAGCTACTCCGGCACCGACAACCGCACCTTGATTAAGCGAGAGCGGTAGCATGCAGATCTGCAATCCCAAGCCCCTGCATTTGACTCCAACAATGGCTTGGCTTTGGGGCTCAGCATACTGTCAGGGTTCAATTCCCACGTTGCCGCTGCCTAACGCTTATTGACCCAATGGCGACCCTCCCGGGTCGCCATTGTTACCTCTAAGCCATGCTTTGGCTCTGGATTGGAACCCACTGGATGTGCAGGATTTCGAACGGGTCTCGCTTTCCAGCGGACATCAGGAACCCTTGACGCTACTCAAGCCCAGGCTGTCGCCGCCCGAAATGCGGAGGCGCGCAAAATGTCGCCCTCAGGCGTCCAGATCAGGAATCAAGGCGCTCTCGGCTCTCGCAATGAGGTCCTTCAAGAGCAGCTTTTGCTTCTTGAGGCGACGCAATTCCAATTGATCGGCCCAAGGGTCCTGTTGCAAGCGCTCAATTTGTTCGTCCAATTTGCGATGCTCCACGCGCAGCAGGCGCAAAGTGTCGGATCGCCGGAATGTTTCGGTTTCGACATTGGGAGGAAAGTGATCCATTTTGCTTTAGCGACGCCGATAGTGTCTCACTGAACTCATTCTACACGGCAACATTGGCCGATGTAGCATCACGGATCTAGATTCCTGCAAGGTCGAGCAGCAAGCTGAATTTTCTGGCCGGTTCTTGCAATAAGCCGCCTTTTCTGGCAGCAGCGGAAATTTCCCAACTTGACAGCCAAAATTCTACGCGCCTACAGTGGCATCCGCGCCACGCTACAGTTCTAGTTCGTGTGGATACCTGCGAGAGCCTCAAGCACGCTCAAGGGTCCTCTCCACTCCCTCCTAACCGTCCATGGCTGTCTGGGTGGCCTCTGCCCAATGCCAACCAGCCAGTAAACGCGACAACGGCGATTCCGAGAAGACCTAATAAGGCAAAGATCGAGAGAAGGAAGACCGATACAAACAGAGCGACGAAGCAGAGTACAAATAGGGCCTTGCCAAGCATGGTTCTTGGCTGAATCCTGACCCAGATGATCCTCACACCATAGGGGGATCCGGTCATCAGCTGAAACCTCGTTCGGGGGACGGACCCCCGGACCATACCTGGACCGAGTCAGACTGGCAACCGCCACTGACAAGTCTGGCTGGATTGAGACCAGCCGTGACTTTGATGGCAATAATTGCAAGGGAGAGGGAAGGACTATGGCGCTATCGGTGATGGGAAGACTGGCAGGACGCGCTTCGCGCATGACAGAGCTCGCGTCAATTGGGACGGGCTCTCTGAGGATTTGTCAGGACGGGAGCCGCTGAGCCATGCCCGGCGCGACCCTTCCCCGTGTGCTGGCCGGACCCATCGTCCGCCGGGTCGAACCGAACGCCTGCAGCGTCTGGCTGGCCACCAGCGAGGCCACCGACGTCACCCTCAAACTCTACGCCGGCACGGCCATGGCGGCCAGCGCGGGCGCTCCCGTCGCATCTTCGCAGGCCACCAGCCTGCGCCGCTTCGGCGAACACCTCTACGTCGGCGTCATCCAGGTCAAGCTGGACGCGGCTGCCGGCAGTCCGCCCCTGACCCCAGGGGGCCTGTATTCCTACGATATCGCCCTCAGCGGCTCTTTCGGCAGCAGCGACCTGGCCGGGGAGGGCCTGCTGGAAGATCGGCCTGCCGCCGAAGGCCGGCCCGCGCAACTGGCCCTGGGCTATGTGACGGGCCGCCTGCCCTCCTTCGTCGCAGCGCCCGCCAGCATCGATCGGCTGCGCCTCGCCCACGCCAGTTGCCGCAAGTCCCACGGCAAGGGCCCGGACGCAATGGCCTGGCTGGACGACACGATCGCCGATGACTACGCCAACATGGCCGACAAGAGGCCCCAACAGCTCTTTCTCACAGGCGACCAGATTTACGCCGACGACGTGCCCGCTTGCCTGCTGCCCATGCTCAACCGCTTGGGGAGCGACCTGCTCGGCTACGAGGAATTCGTCACCCTGCACAACGCAGACGGTAGCTGGACCGCGGCGCTGCGCGGTAATCTCCGCCATCTTCCCACCTATCGCCGCCGCAAGCTGATCCGGGAAGCCGCTCGCATGTCCACCACGGACGCGGACAGCCATCTCATCACCTTCGGCGAATTCGCCGCGATGTACCTGGCCGCCTGGAGCCCGCGCGTGTGGCGCGAACTGGCGCCCAGTGCGGAGATATTCGCGGCCATTGACGCCAGTCTGGCTCCCGAGCACAAGGCCATGCTCATGGACTGGGAAGCCTGCTATCCGGGCGGCAGTACGCCCCAGGAAAACTGGAAGAAGGCACGCGGCGAAGGGATCGAAAAGGAGCGCGAGCGGGTCATTGCCTGGCGCGACGCCGTCTCCAAGGTAGCCCGGGTGCTGGCCAACGTCGCCACCTATATGATCTGGGACGACCATGAGATCACCGATGACTGGAACCTCAACAAGCGTTGGCGCAACCGGGTTTTGCGCACAGCCCTAGGCAAGG
Source organism: Methyloterricola oryzae (assembly GCF_000934725.1). Taxonomy (NCBI): domain Bacteria; kingdom Pseudomonadati; phylum Pseudomonadota; class Gammaproteobacteria; order Methylococcales; family Methylococcaceae; genus Methyloterricola; species Methyloterricola oryzae. The sequence goes on along the minus strand of NZ_JYNS01000002.1, from coordinate 378,748 downwards.
ACATCATCCGCAACGGTTGCATGGCCTATGGGCTGTTCCAGGGCTGGGGCAACGATCCCGACGCCTTCGCCAAAGCGGACAGCCCCAACAAAAAATTCATCGACGAGACCGCTGCCTTGCTGGGCCAACCCCCCACCGCGGCGCCGGCGGACACCGGGGCGGATGAGACCAGCAACCTCAGCCGCCTCAACGTGCTGTTCGGCATCGCCGGCGAGGACGCCGGCAAGCAGGTGGTGTGGCACTACCGGGTGGCCGGGCCCCGCCATCTGGTAATCGTGCTGGACACCCGCACCCGCCGCGGCTTCCGCGGCCAGGGCATCGCACCGGCCAGCCTGCTGGGGGACTCCCTGGGGGCGCAGGTACCCGCAGGCCCCCTGGCCGACGGGCGCGAACTGCTGATCGTGGTGTCGCCGGCTCCGGTGCTGGGCCCGCACATCATGGAGCAATACGCGGCCCCCATCTACGAGATGGTGGCCGACTACAAATACGGCATCGAACACCTGCAGCGGCGCGGCGACAAGCCCTGTGAGCCCGGCGGCAAGGTGACCGGAGTGGAAGACGCTGACGCCGAGAGCTGGGGCGCCAATGAGCCTGCCCGGGAAGAATTGCTGAAGCGCCTGGCCAGTCATGGGAAGGCCATCATCCTGTCGGGCGACGTTCACTACGCCTGCAGCCTGACCCTGGACTTCTGGACCGGCATCAGCCCGACGCCGGCGCGCATCGTCCAGCTCACCTCCAGCGCCAGCCGCAACAGCTTCAGCGATCTGGTCGAGGCGGTCCTGCGGAGCAATGCCCTGCTGCAGATCTATCAGACCGGTATCGCCCCGGAACGCCTGGCCTGGAACGCCAAGGCGCCCATCACCCTGCCGCCGGGGGCGAAGATCTCGCCCGGCAAGCGCTCTCGGATGCGTCGTTCTCCCGCCCTCATTTCGACCCGCGGCTGGCCCGCCGGCGCCGGCATCCCGCCGGACAAGCAGCCGGACTGGCGCTGGCGGCTGAAGCTGGTACGCGACGAGCGGCCGGAGACCAGCCTGCCGCCGGACGTCCAGCGCCCGAAACTGGCGGCGGCGCAGGAGCTGGTGCCGGCTAACGCCGCCTCCCATGTCGCCGCCTATCGTGCCGTGGCGGCCCGCCACCAGAGCACCGCCCTCACACAGCGCTTCCGCCAATTGCGTCAAATGGTGTTCACCACCAACATCGGCCTGGTGACCATAATCGGCTCCGGACCCAGCCTGCAGGTCGTGCACACCCTCCTATCCCAGGAGGGGGAAGCCCTGCCCAACGGCGTGCCTAACACCGTGCATGCCATTCCCCTGACCGCCACCGGCGATCCAGCGCCGGTCCTGCAGAGCGGAGGATAAGGGCATGGCCAACGCCATCACCACGGTACGCGATTGGTTCAAGGAACTGGCGGAATGGGTGCAGGAAAACCTGGGCGACCCCTACATCGTCGAAGCCCTGCGCGACGATCTCGGGCTGGCGCCGGGGGAGAGCGTTCCCGAGGCGCAGCGTGGCCAGATCAAGCAGTTCGCCGACGGGCTCGATCCTGACAAGGAAGGCTTCAAGGAAACCGTCGCCGACCTCAAGGACCTGGTGGACGCCCTGGTGCAGATGGGCGAACAGCTCACCGAGGACCCCAATAGCGTCTCCGGCTGGGACGTGGCCTACCTCCTGGGGAAGCTGCTGGCGGCAGAGATGATCCGCACCCGCGAACCGGTGGTCTACGCCATCGGCAAGACCAGCCTGTTCATCGCCGACGACCCTGAGGCCCTCACCGAGTTCGACCCGGCGGTGCTGGTGCGCCAGGCGCGGGGCGAGGCATCGGCGCCGGGCTCGGGCGAAAAACTGGCCGAACGGGTGTCCGCCCTGGCCTCGGTGGTGGCCGTGGCCCTGGAACGGGTGCTGGATAAGTTCGCCGGCCCCGAGCTGCTGGACGCTTATTACGGCTGGGACCCGGCCCCGGACTCGGCCACGCCCAATGCCGATCTGGTCTCCTCCCGAGCAACTACCCTGGTGGTGTCCCTGCCCAAGGTGGCCGACACCACGCCCAAGCTGGCCCTCACGGTCCTGGGCGTGCCGGCAGAGCACGGCGGGCCGGGCCTGTTCCTGGCCCTGGGCGGCGGCGGCGCCTTCGAGCGCAAGATCGAGCAGACCACCCTGAAGATCGAGGCCGGCGCCGGCAGCGCCCTGGACATGTTCATCGGCTGGGACGAAAGCCCCCATGGCTTCGAGGTAGGCAGCGGCGCCGCCGGCTTCGGCCGCTTCAGCCTGCGGCAGGAAGGCGCAGCCGGCGCGCCGGCCATCCGCATCGGCGATGCCGACAAGACCCGCCTGGATATAGGCCAGATAGGCTTGGGGATCGACATCCTCGCCGACCGGGCAGCTTTCCGCGTCTCGCTGGAAAAAACCGAGCTGGTGATCCGCCCCGGCGAAGGCGACGGATTCTTGAGCGCCATGGCCTCGGGGGAGATCAAGCTGGGCTTCGACTTCGGCCTGACGGCGGACACCCGCGGCGGCATCCGCATCGACGGCGGCACCCGTGGGCGCGCCACCATCCCGGTGGAGAAATCCCTGGGCGGCGTGCTCAATATCCACACCGTTGAGCTGGCGCTGGCGCCGGGTGGCGCCGGCTATGACGTGGCCCTGGAAATGGCCACGGCCTTCGGCCTGAACCTGGGCGCCTTCCGCGCCAGCGTGGACCGCATCGGCTTCGAGTTACAGCTTGCCTTCCGCCAGGGCAACCTGGGCTTCATGGAGGCGGCCTTGGGCTTCAAGCCACCCAACGGCTTAGGGCTGGTACTGGATGCCGGGATCGTCAAGGGGGGCGGCTACCTGTTCTTCGATTTCGAGCGCGGCGAATATGCCGGCGCCCTGGAACTGCGCTTCGCCGCCTGGGGCATCAAAGCCATCGGCATCCTCACCACCAAGATGCCGGACGGCTCCAGCGGCTGGGCACTGCTGTTGCTGGTTTATGCCGAACTGCCACGCTTCCACATCGCCTTCGGCATCTTCTTCGACGGCATCGGCGGCCTGATCGGCCTGCACCACGGCGCCGACGTGCCAGCCTTGCAGACCCAGTTGCCGCAAGGGGTGTTCGACGACATCCTGTTCCCGCAGAACCCGGTGGCGGATGCCCCGCGCATCATCAACCGGCTGCGCGTGATCTTCATCATCCGGCGCAACGCTTTCCTCATCGGCCCCATGTTCCGCCTCAGTTGGGGCACCCCGCGGCTGGGCGAGATCAAGCTGGGCCTGGTGCTGGCCATGGACAACGCCCTGGGCGGTGACGGCCCCGTGTCCCTTAGCAAGATCCTGCTGCTGGGGCAGGTCCGCATTGGCATGCCGGAAACCACGCGCGGCGACGTGGTGCGCATCATCGTGGATTTTCTCGGTTATCTGGACTTCGACGCCAAGCGCTTCGGCTTCTTCGCCCGCCTGCGCGACTCGCGCCTGGCTCAGGTGCTGGAGCTCACCGGCTCCCTGCTGCTGCTCATCGACTACGGCGACCAGCCCTCCTTCGTGGTGGCGGTGGGCGGCTTCCACCCGCGCTTCAAGGACCTGCCGCCGGGCCTGCCCGCAGGGCTCGACCGCATCGGCATGAAGCTGAAGATCGCGAGCATCGTCGAAATCTCGCTCCAATGCTATTTCGCCGTCACCTCCGCCACCATCCAGTTCGGCGCAGAGCTAAGGGTCAAAGTGGATCTCGAGGTGGTCTCCATAGAAGGCTACATCGGCTTCGACTCCCTCATCTACTACCGGCCGCGCTTCCGCTTCGAGGTGGACTTCCGCGCCGGCATGGCCATCAAGGTCATGGGAGAAACCCTGGTGGGTGTCAGTGTCGAGGGCACCCTGGCCGGCCCCGGGCGCTGGCGCATCAGCGGCAAGGCCCATTTCAAGATCCTGTTCTTCGAGTTCAGCCCCTCCTTCGACGAGCAATGGGGAGAGGAACCGGCCCTGCCCGCCGAGGCCACCAGCGTCTCGGCCCTCTTGACAGCGGAGTTGAGCCGGGCCGACAACTGGAGTACCGAGTTGCCCTTCGGCGCCGAGACCCTGACCACCATCGCTGTGACGCCGGGAGAGGCGAAGGTGCTGGCGCACCCCTCCAGCCAGTTGCGGGTCAGCCAGAAGATTGCGCCGCTGGGGCTGAGCCTGGAAAAGTTTGGCGAGACCGCCATTACCGGCGCCAACCGCTTCGATCTCGAAAGCGTGCACATCGGCGGTATCCCCGCCTCCAGCCGCCAGGCGACCCGCGAACACCTGGCCCGCGGCCAGTACCTCAACCTCAGCGAGGAACAGAAGCTGTCTTCGCCCTCCTTCGAGACCTTCGACGTGGGCGTGGCCGTGGGCCTGAACGACTACGCGCTGCCCGCGGACGCTGTGACCGTCGGCAACCTGGACTACGAGACTAAGTACCTGGTCCCCGGCGAGGAGGAGGGCCAGTTGTTCCGCTTCGAGCTGCTGATCAGCGCGCTGAGCATGGACCTGTTCCGCGCCGGTGCCGCCGCCGGCGCCGCGGCCCAATCGGGCCTGCGCGCCCGCGATCGCCTTCGCCCTGCGGGCAATCGCAAGCTCAGCGTGTCGGAACCTGCCGTGGCCGCCGTCGACAGCCGCAACTTCTCCACGGTCGCGGACCTGGGTGCGGACACGGCGCACAACTGGACCCTGGCCGCGCAGGCGCTCGCCGCGAAAGGCGTGGAGCGGGCGACCCTGGTGGAAGCCTACGAGTTGGAGGACTGATGAAGCCAGCAAGCGCACAGCCACGCGTCGCCGCCTGGAGGTTCCCATGAGCAATGCCGCCGGCTACCGCTTCCTGCCCTGGACCCGGCGGGGCTTGGCGGCGGCGATCACCGCGCCGGAATCCGGCGGGAGCCTGCCGGCCCGGGCGAATGTCGCCGTGACGGTGACGGTGAAGGCCTCCGGCGGCGGCGCCCCCGACGCCCTGCAGGAGTACCGCCCGCCGGAAGACGCCATCGGCCTTTACGGCCCCGGGGACATCATCGGCATCGACCCGCGGGTCATCGTGCGCGCCTCACCCAGGCCCGGCAGCAGCAACGTGGAAACCAACTACTTCGCCGCCGTCGAGTTCGACCCGCCGGACTTTCCCTGGATGTTCACCCCAGCCCGGGCCGACGGCCAGCAGCGCCTGCTGCCCTGGCTGGTGCTGCTGGTGCTGGACCGGGCGAGGGTCGACCCGCCGAAGGCGGACCGCCTCAGGCCCCTGCCCACGGTCAAGGTCCGCGCCGAGGTGGCCGCCCAGGAACTACCCGACCTGGCCGAATCCTGGGCATGGGCCCATGCCCAGGTGGTGGTGGAGGAAGGCAGCGCCACGCCCCTCGCCGACGAACTGAGCAACCGGCCCGATCACAATGTTTCGCGCATTCTGTGCCCCAGGCGTCTGGAGCCCAACCACCATTACATCGCCTGTCTGGTGCCCGCCTTCGATGTGGGTGTCATCCGCGGCCTGGGCGGCGCCCCGGACCCCAAGCAGCATCCGACCCTGGCTCCGGCCTGGCCCACTCCGCCGGGCGCGGTGGAGTTGCCGGTCTACTATCACTGGGAATTCGCCACGGGACCGCTCGGGGATTTCGAGTCCCTGGCGCGCAAGCTCAAGCCCTTCGCCTGCCCGGAAACGGTGGGCGTGACCCCCCTGTACATCGGCGACGGGAATCCGGTGATCCCCGCCATCCCACCGGAGGAGGCCGAAGGAAACACTCTGATGGACGGGGCCCTGCGGGCGCCCAAGCGAAGTTCCGGCCGCCTGGACGAGATCGCCGAGGCGGTACAGGGAGGTCTTTCGACCGCTCTCAACGCCCCGGCCCGCTTTCTGGAAGGCGGGCCGGCGGACGCCACCCCGGTGTTGGGCCCGCCCATCTACGGGCAATGGCACGCCCGCGCCCATGCGATCGGCCCCGGCCTGCCAGCCTGGATGACGGAACTCAACCTGGACCCCCGGGCGCGCGTCGCCGCTGGCTTCGGTGCCGAGGTGGTGCGCCGCAACCAGGAAGACTTCATGCAACAGGCCTGGGAGCAGGTGGGCGAAATCCTCAAGGCCCAGGACCGGCTCAACTGGGGCCGCTTGAGCTTCGAAGCCAACCTGCGCGGCTACGAGCGGCACTTCAGTACCCTGCCGGGGGATCGACTGTTGAGTCTGGCTGCTCCCCTGCTTGGGCGCACCCGCGCCGGCGACGGCACCCTTATGACCCGGTTGCGCGCCAGCAGCCTCACCAACGCCGCCGCGGACCCGGCCCTGCGCCGCCTGACCAGTCCGCAGCGGCCCGTGATGAAGGCCACCGCCCGGCGGCTGTCGCGGGACGGACGGTTGTCCGCCGGATTCTCCGGCAAAGGCCGTTCGTCCCTGGTCGATGCCCTGGCCTCAGGCCGGCGCGCGGCCGATCCTACCGCCTTCACCCCCGACGGGCTCGTCAGCTCGGTTACCCTCGACCGGGCGCAAGGCCAGACAGTGCTGGACCTGGGGGAGCAGGGCCTGGCGCTCAGGATCGATGGCGCCCGCCTCCAGGCCTATGGCAACGCGGCACAGCCCCTGCGCGGCCGCGATTTCCAAAGCAACCCGCTAACCATCGAACCCAGGGCAGACTTGCGCACCGCGGGCGTCGTCACCCGCAGCCAGATCGACAATCTGACGGAACTCAACCTGGCCAGCGACGACCCTGTCGCCGCGACCACCGGCCTGGCCGCGACTGTCAAGGCGGTTCTGGACACATCGATCAGGAATGCCGGCGCCAAGGGCATGCTGGTCACCCTAAACAAGAGCAGCGCGCCGAGCATCGACCCGCTGGAGATCGACAGCCGCGGCACGGTTTTCGTCAAAAGCTCGGCCGGCACCCTGACCCAGGTGGGATCGGTAAGTCCGGACATCGTCGCCGGTGGCGTCGCCAACCTCAATACCGTGCTGGCGGATCTCCCGGTCGGCACCTTCAGCCGCACCGGGGCGGTGAAGCCGGCGGTGTCCCGCAGTGTCAGCGGTGAGTTGCTGATGCGCGACAGCGCCTTCGACACCCAGGCCGTGCCGGCGACGGGTTTGCGCGGCACCGCCAGCGTCCGCACCGTGCGGCCCGTGCCCTCGGCGGCGGCGGAGGCTCGCGCCAACCCGCGGGTCGTGGAGCGGACTCCGACCATGCCGGGCCGCACCCCGCCCGTGGTGGTGCGTCCTCCGGCTACCCAGCCGCCTCCCGCGGCGCCGCCCATGCCTTCCAACACCCTGCCCATGCCGGTGACTGCCGTGGAGGCGGTGGCGAAATACGATGCGACCATCCGCCAGATCATCGCCGAGCGAGACCTCAACCGGCCGGTGGAGCGAGGCCGATTCGTCGCCTTCGACATCGCGGCCTCGCGCGACACCCTGCTGGCCCGCCTCGATCCGAAAACGGTGGTGCCGCGACGCCTGCTGGAGATGGTGAAGATCCAAGGCGGCCTGATCACCGCCGCGGTCGACCGCGGCCTGCGCGTCACACCCTGGTTCGACCGGATCATGGCGGCGCCGGAGCTTCCAGTTCCCACCTACCAGTACCTGGCTGGTTACGACCGGGAGCGCTTCGTGCCGGGTATCGGGGTCATTCCGCCCAATTCCATCACTCTGCTGGAAACCAACCCCCGTTTCATTGAGGCCTTCATGGTCGGCGTGAACTACGAGATGAACCGCGAGTTGCTGTGGCGCGCCTACCCCACGGACCAGCGCGGAACGCCCTTCCGGCATTTCTGGCAATGGCTGGACGGGCAGCCGGACATCGACCCGATTCATACCTGGTTCCGAGGGGGCGCCCTGGGCAGCCACACCCGCGGCGCCGGGACCGGGGGGCAGATCGTACTGTTGATACGCGGGGACCTGATCCGCCGCTACCCCAACGCCGTGCTCCTGGCGTGGAAGGCCACCGCAGACGGGCAACGTTTGACCGAGCAGCCGGCCATCGTGAAGGCGCCGGCATTCTGGGGCAAACTGGACCCGGATATCATCTTCGGAGGCTTCGACCTGGTGGACGAGGATCTCATCCGTGACGGCGGCTGGTTCTTCCTGGTGCAGGAACAGCCCACCGAACCCCGCTTCGGCTTCGACCAGCCCGATGGTGCCGCGAAACCGCTGGCGCGCTGGGCCGATGCGAGCTGGTCCCATACCGGGGTAGCGGAAGGCGGCTACCTGCGCCTCGCCGCCAGCCCGCTCAACCACCGCGCCCTGGCCGGCCTGGAGTTCGGCCGTAACGCCGCCCATATCGCCTCTATCTGCCTGCAACAGCCCATGCGAGTCGCCGTGCACGGCCGCCATCTGGTCAAGTAAGGGAATCACGATGCCGCCCATCGAGTTCGAGCAGTTTCGCAACAGCCTTGGCACGGCCCGCCAGGACCGGGAAGCTGCGGAGTCCAGGCTGCGAGCCAACACCGGCCGGCTGGCCGCGGCCGAGGCCGAGCGCCAGGCCTTGGCCCGCGCGGGAGCGCAAGACGAGGCGCTCTCCGCCAAGGCCGCACAAATCGAGGCGCTACGTCAGGAGCGGAAGGACATCCTTTCCGAGCGGGTGAAGCTGGACGGTGTTATCGTCGACCGCCTCGGCGAATCCGTTGGCACGCTACCACCCCAGGACTTCATCGCCGGCCTGGATGCCGGCGTGCCCCTAGCCATGCTGCCGGTTCGCCTGGAGACCCGCTTTTTCGACGGTGGCCGGGAACTGCGCATCCGGATTTTTCCCGACCAAATCCACTTGGACACTCACAACCCTGAACTGACCGCGCGGGAAGCCGAACTGGGGCGTTGGTACTGGATTCGGCGGCTGGCAGGCGATGCTTCCGCCTGGACCGAACTGGTGCGGGCTCTGGACCCTGGCCGGGCGCTTTGGGTGGCTCGCAGCCTCACCCCCGGCAACTACGACGCTGTGGCCGATGCCTTGCCGGCGGGTGCCGAGCCCGCCTTTCCCGAGGTGTCCCTGAGGCCCGGCGACATCGCCCGCGCGCCGCGCGCCGTCGCGCTGCCGGACCGTTGGGTAGCGGTCGGGCTGAAACGCCGGGGCGCAGCCGGGTTCACCACCCTGTTCACTCGCTGGGGCGGCATCGTGCCCGACAGCTTGAACGTGGGTCCCGCTTTCGAAGGGATGACCGAACTCGTGCAAACCCTGGATGAGCCCCCGGTGGACGCGGAATTACGCTGGCTGACGGATTTCGCTGCGGCGCAGCAGGCCGGCATGGCCATCAGCGTCCGCGACAGCGATCTGAATCAGGGCCGCCTGGCGGACGGCATCGATCTGCTGCTGGTATTTGGCGTGGACTGGACCCTCAGCCCGGAGCAAGCAGCGGCCCGGCTGGAGCAATTGCTTCAGGCCCACCAGTACAGCGACGGCCTCGCTTTCGTGCCTCAGGGCACGCCCACCAACAACACCGGCGAGCGCCGTTCCGGTTTCAACAGCGCCCCTGCGGAGGCCGCCGCCGGTATCGACCCGATCCGCCCGCCTACGGTGGACCCCGAGCACGGGGCCGGCCCACGCCTGTCCAGGGCCCTAGGGCTGGACGGCGAACTCGGTCGCATCGCCGGGGCCGGACTGACCGAACAGCGTACCGCCTCGCTCTTGATTGACACACTGTGGCAGAGCACGCTCGGCTATTACCTGGACGAACTCATCGATCCCTTCGCCACGGATACCCTGATCGGCCGGGCACGGGACCATGCCACCGCCCACCTGCAGCCTTTCGGGCCATTCTCGGCGCTGCGCGTCGGCCGCCAGCCCTACGGGGTGCTGCCCGCGATCGCCCTGGAAGCCTTCAAGCCCGACCGGGAAGAAGGCACCGAAGCCGGGCTGAAGCGCCTTCTGCAGGTGCTCCGCTGGTATTGGCGGGACGGCGTGGACGAGGTGCCGCGGATGGGGCGCCGCGACGACCCGGACGACGACCTGCTGGAACTGCTGCAACAGAGCGCGGTTTCCGCCAACCTCGCCTATCGTCAGGTGCTCGACACCGAGACCGCCGCCGGCAACACCCGGGGCCTGGAGCGGCTGATGGCGGTGCAGTCGGAAATCCTGCGCAGCCTGGTGCTGCCCACTCTTGCCTCCTTCACCGGCCCCATGTTCCACGCCGCCCGGATTCTGCAGCTGGCGCTCTATCCCAACGAACGGTCCTTTCAGGCGCCCTGGGTGCAGCCCGGCCCGCTCCAGCCGGGCGCAGCGCTCAGTCGCAACTACATCGCCGAGATCGCCGGGGCGGCCCGCGCCGGCACCAGCGGCACGGCCGACCTGAACACCCGCACGCGCTCCACCCACGCCCTGCTGGAGATCCTCCTGGCCCATGCCGCCCTGCGGGAACTCACCGCCGCCCAGTCCCTGCTTGCCCACCGTTTCTTCCAGCAGGCCGGCGTGCTGACGCAGACGGTCTTGAAAGCCAACATCAACGTGAGCTCGACCCTGGGGGTGTATGCGCAACCTGAAGAGAGCGCCGCCGGCAAGCTGTTCATCCAGACGCCCAAGCAACTGGCCGCCACTGTGGTGCCGGAACTGACTGGCACCGCCAACCTGGCCGACTACGTGGCGTCCCAGGTGCGCCTGCCCTTGGGGCCGGAAAAGCCAGAATTGCACACTTTGGCCCAGTTCCTGCTCAACCTCGACGCCCTTTCCGCCGTGCCGGCGGCGGAGATCGACCGCAGCCTGCGCGGCGTCCTCGACTGCTACGCCTACCGCTACGATGCTTGGGTGACGTCCCTGGCCAGCCGGCGCCTAGCCGCCGTGCGCGGCAGGCGCGCTGCCGGCATCAACCTGGGCGGCTATGGCTGGGTGCAAAACCTCAGGCCCGACAGTCAGCCGGACAGCCTGGGCTATGTCCACGCCCCATCCCTGAACCACGCCGTCACGGCCGCGGTCCTGCGCAGCGGACACCTCAGCCACCGAGGCAGCGAGAGCGAGGCCCTGAACATCGATCTCAGTTCGCGCCGCGTGCGCCTGGCCTTGAACCTGATCGAGGGCGTGGCCCAGGGCCAGCCCCTGGCGGCCCTGCTCGGTTATCGCTTCGAACGCCAACTGCGCGATCGCAACATCGAGTTGGCGCGTTTCATCCTGCCCTTCCGCAAACTGGCGCCCCTGCGCAGCGCCGACGGGACTGATGAGGGCGCGCCCAGCGAGGCCATCGCTGCCCGCGACGTGGTCGACGGCGTGGCGCTGGTGAGCCGCTGGAAGCAAGGCGAGGAGGACCTGATCGGACTGCTGGCCCGGCACACCCGCGCCGCCACGGACGGCGAACGGTCGCAGATCAACGGTGTGCTGTCCAACCTCAACGATGCCTTGGATGCGGTCAGCGATCTGCTCACCAGCGAAGCGGTTTACCAAACCGTGCAGGGCAACTACGAACGCGCTGGCGCCGCCCTCGCCGCCTTGGACCGCCAGGGCCGCCCCCCGGACCCGCAGGTGGTGCGCACGCCCCGCTCCGGCATGACCTATACCCAACGGGTGGTCCTGGTGCTTCAGGAGACCGCGCTACCCGAGGGCTGGGGCGAGGCGGACTTGCGCGCGCGGGTGGAGCCTCGCCTCAATGCCTGGATCGCGCGCATGCTGGGCGACCCGCGCCGCATCCTGCTGGCGGCGGAACTGCGCCGCGACGGCGAGGCGATCGCATCCCTGAGCCTGCCCCTGCCGGAACTGGGTTTGTCGCCCTTGAGCCTCGCTCTGCTTTGTTGCAGCACCCACGCCAGCAAACCGTCGGACCTGGAAGTGCGCCTGGCGGCCCGCTTCGCGGCGAAGGTGACGGACCCGGCCGAGGACCTGGAACTGGCGCTTTTGGACGCGCCGCCCGATGGCAGCGGTGAGGACGCGGTGGGCCTGGGCCCCCTGTTGGCGCAGTTGCGCCTGATCAACGCCTTTATCGCCAAGCGCCGGCCCCTGGACGCCCGCGATCTTTTTCCGCCGGAAGGGGAAGCGGCTCCGGGCTTCCTGCTGGACGAACTGAGGGACCGCCTCGTGAATCTGGCCGTCCCTGCCCTGACCTCGGCGCGGGAGGCCCTATCGATAGCCCTGGCGGCGCCGACTCCCTCCGGGCTGCGCGACGCCCTGCTGACCACCGCGGACCTGGGCTGTGCCGACGCCTTCCCCGACGCCCTGCCGGAAGGCGAAGACGCCCTGTCTTCTCTCACCGAACAGGCCCATTCGGTCCATGACAGCCTGCTGCGCACGGAGAAGCAGTTGCAGGAAAGGATAGCCGGCTTCACGATGCCCGAGGCCGGCGACCCTACCGGCCCCGTCCGCACCGCCGAGCACTACCTGGCCTGCGTGCGCCTGGTATTGGGCGAGGCCTTCCCCATCCTGCCCCTATTCACCCCTGCCAATGTCCAGGAGTTGAGCGCTTCCCGCGCCGAGCAGGAAGCACTGCTGGGCGGCGACACCTTCGCGCCGTTGAGCTTCGTGCAACAACTCGCGCACGTACGGCCGGACGTGGACGCCCTGAGCGCTATCCTCACCGCCGCCGACCTCCTGGGGAGCGGCGCCGCCAGCGACGCGTGGAGCGTGATGCAATTGCCCCATGTGGCGGGGCAGCGCTGGGCCGCCCTGCCGGGGAGCGCCGCCAATCCCCTGCTGTGCATGCTCACCCTCGGACAGCACGATCTTTCGGCACCGCTGGCGGGCCTCTCCTGCGATGGCTGGAGCGAAACCATCCCCGCCGCCAAGGAGATGACCGGCATCAGCTTTCACTACGACGCGCCCGCCGCGCGTGCCCCGCAAACGGTGCTGCTGATGGTCCCGCCCGACCTGGCGCAGGCCCACTGGAGCTACGATACGGTCGTGGCGACGCTGCTGGAGACCTGGGAGCTGATGCAGCTGCGCGCAGTCGGCCCCAAGCAGATCCGCGCGCTGGGTGGCGGCATGCTGCCCGCTCTCTATCTGCCGCAGGACAATACCTTCCAGGTGCCGTCGGTGGGCTTGGGCCCGCTGGCGGAACGCTACAAGAGCAGTGTGTTGGGGAAATTCCGCGATGAGCAATGACTTCACGGCCCGCTACGGCGCCCTTTTTGACGCGGACCGGGTCCGCCTGGCGACTGACCTCCAGGTCATACTGCCGACCATCATCACGTGGCTGCGCCTGGAGCCCCAGCCATACGCCGCCGACCTGGCGCCTGGGCTGGAAGCGCAGATCGCAGACCCTTTGTGGATGCTGACCCGACAATGGCAGTTTGCCGAGTTCCAGGGCGAGGACGCCGGTTCGCCCATCTCCGTGCACCTGGAAGGCGAGCAGGGCAGCCTGAGCCGCTACCGTCCCGGCGCCTTGGAATTCGGCCAGGAGAAATCCCTAGGCGCGGTGGACTATCGCCATCTGGCCATGCCCCTGGAAGTGGCGGTGGAGCGGGAAACCGTCCGCGAGAGCCATCCGCGCCTGGCGGCGGAGGCAGGCGAGCATCTGCTGCGCCTGCTCAAGGCCCGTGGCATCGGCGATGGACGAACCGTGCTGCGTGCCGCCGGATTCGGGCTGGAGATCGAGGACGCCGCCTTCCCCGCTGCCGATGCGCGGCATGTGGACCCCAAGGGGCTCACCTGGCAGACCCTGTTTGCCGGCCGCGCCCTGGACGGGCGCAAGATGGCGGCGGCCTTGCGCGCCGTTGCCGGGGAGGACGGCACCCTTCCTAGCCTGCCGGAACAATGGGTTTTTTCCGATTCCGAAGCCGCGCGCAGCGCCTGCGAAACCTGGCTGCGCTGGTACGCACGGCACGTGTCCGAACCCACTCCGGATCTGGCCAGCGCTTGGGTACAGCCGCGCCAGGAATACGCCCTGACCCTCTCGGCGCAGATGAGCGACCGCACGGTGACTTTGGCGGCAGAAGAATACACCGACGGCCGCCTGGACTGGTATTCCTTTGATGCCCTCGCCCAGCCTTCCTTGGGAGATGCTGCGGAGCCCATTCCCAGCGAGCCTCTGAGCTTCCGGCCGGTGCTGCCGACGCCGGTGCGCTACCCCGGCATGCCCGCCGACCGCTACTGGGAGTTCGAGGACGGCCGCGTGAGCCTGGGGCGGCTGGAGGCCGGGCCCAGCGACCTGGCCCGGCTGCTGTTGGCGGAATACGTACTGGTTTTCGGCAACGACTGGTACATGATCCCGGTCGAACTGCCCATCGGTTCGCTGTTCCGCATCCGCCAGCTGACGGTCAGGGACACTTTCGGCGTCACCTCACCCGTGGGCCCGGCCCGCAACCTGGACGGTTCCCGCTGGACCCTGTTCAGCCTTAGCAATCAGCCGGGCGGGTTGGAGGACCTGTTCTTCCTGGCGCCGAGCCTGCCAGCCCGCCTGGACGGTGATCCGCTGGAGGAAGTGGCCCTGTTCCGTGACGAAATGGCCAACATGGCCTGGGCAGTGGAGCGCATCGTGCAAGGAGCCTCCGGCGAGCCGCGGGACCGGCGCATGGAACCGCCGGCACCGGCGGTCCATCAGCGCATCCCCACGGACCGGATCAGCGCCGAGGTCATTTACCGCCTGGCAACGCCGGTACCGGAACAATGGCTGCCCTTCGTGGCGGTGCCTGACCGGCCCGACGCCCCGCCCGGCGAGTTCGCCATACACCTGGAACGCCGGGTGCTGCTGCGCACCCGCCCGGACGGTAGCCAGGTGGAAATCCACCCGAGGGGCCTGCTCATGCGCAGTGACCTGAGCCGCCTGGTGGAGGACGAGCCGCCGTTGCACCTGAAGGAGGAGGAAGTGCCCCGGGCCGGGGCCGTGGTTCGGCGTGGCTTCCAGTATTGCCGCTGGCTGGATGGCCAACGCTTCCTCTGGTGCGGCCGCAGCAAGCAGGTTGGGCGCGGCGAGGGCGCCAGCGGTCTGCGTTACGATATCGCGCCCTACCGGAGCAAAGCCGGTGATGTGCAATGAGGCGAGGATTGCACGCCAGTCGGCCGACGCGGCACGTCCAGGTGTCCGCCCTGCCCTTCCGACGGCCGCCTGGCCATAATGCCAGCGCTGCCCGCCTGAAGATTCTCACTATCCCACGGAGTGTATTGGCCGCCGCCGGCCTGATGGCGTTCTGCATGACCGAGCCCGCCTCCGCGGACTCAGGGGGCTTAGCCCGCCAATGTGTCCCGCCGGCTGACCGGTTGAAGCTGATCACGGCGGAGGAAGCCCAGTGGCCCGCCTATTCGGGCACTTTGCCCGAGCCAAGGCGCAGCCTGTTTCCGGGGCCTGGCATCTCGGCTTTTGCGCCGAGCGAGTCGAAGCTGGCCTTCCCGGTCAGCCTGACGATCGAACTCAAGCCCTATGCCGGTGCCGGCATCAACCTCGACAGTCTCGAAGTGACCTATCTGCGTACACCCAGCAAGGACCTTAAGCCTTACATTTGCGATTCGCTGTCCGAAAAGGCGCGCAAAGTGCTTAGCTTCCAGATCCGCGGCGCCGAACTGCCGCCCGGCAAGCACTGGATCCACGTCAGGGTCCGCGACACGCGCGGACTGGTGAGTGAAAAATATCTTTACCTCGAGGTCGCGCAGGCCCGAGGCGTTCTGATGTGGAGCTGGCAGCTGCTCTCTCCGCCTTCAGTGCCGGCCTTCGTCGGTCGCCTGAACGATATTTTTTCTTGAGCGCAGATAGTCGCCTGCGATGCTGCCGGCCATGTAAGCCAGCAGGATGGCTCCGGCGAAGGCGACGTTCAGCAGGATCTCCAATTGGATATCCTGCGGCGAATCCTGCG
Source organism: Methyloterricola oryzae (assembly GCF_000934725.1). Classification (NCBI taxonomy): domain Bacteria; kingdom Pseudomonadati; phylum Pseudomonadota; class Gammaproteobacteria; order Methylococcales; family Methylococcaceae; genus Methyloterricola; species Methyloterricola oryzae. Next base: position 363,108 of record NZ_JYNS01000002.1, on the reverse strand, counting down.
GCCACAGGACTGTGGTCAGCGCATAAGCGAAGGCGGTCGCGCAGACCCCAAGCCCGGTTCCGGCCCTGAACTGCGCGCCATGGGAGAGTCGAAAGCGCCGAACCTGCAGCAAGCCCATAAGGCAAGCAAGCCCGGCAGCGGGAAACAGCGGATCCACGGTTGAAAACGACACGGTGACGATATGTACCAGCGCGATCGCCAGTCCGGCGGCAAGCACCACGCTTGCGCGCATCGGCCTGAGTTCGAGGTCCTCGGTATTGAGCTCTAGGCCAAACGTCAGGGACAGGTGCGTCGCCAATTCGTCGACGCCTGCCTTCCAGTAGCGGTATGGCAGATCAACGGCCTGCTTCCAGACGAGCTCCCGCATGGCATCGGGCAGATCGGTTTCGCCGGGCATTCGCGTGCCGCCGAGCAGCACGGGGACGACCAGTTTTCCGCGCTGCAGGGCTGTCGCAATCTCGATTCGGACGAAGTCCCGTTCGTCATCCAGGCGGCGCCGTCCGCTGGCCGCGTCGGCGGCCGCAAGCCAGCGCGGGCCGATCAATGCCAGAACGGTATCGCACGCGTCGAGCTTCGACTGGAGGACTGCGCGAAAGTCCTGTCCCGCAGGAATCGATAAGTCCATGAAGATATCCACGCCGTTGAATCGGCGCCGCAAATCCTCCCGTAGCCGTTCGGCATCTGCGGCGGCGTCATCGCGCCGGTAACTGATGAAAATGCCTGCCATGCTTGTTGATCGAATGTAATCCCGGCGCGGTTTCGGCGCCATCGGGAAGCGGTTGAAAATGGCAACCCGCATCATCGTCCCCAGACCCATCCGATGCAAGCAGGCGTGTATTGCCATCTGGCGAGCGCAGGCCGAGAATTGAAGCGCGTGATCTGTTCGCGCCTCGCATTCACTCCAGCGTGATGGTGGTTTACGGCAAATGGAAGCCCTTATGCCAGGCACAGAGGGACACTGGTGATTCGCCCACACGGCCTGTGCCACGCGCTTGTGGCGCTCGCTTTGCTCTTGGCGCCCATGGCAGCGTGGCCAGCGGGCGGCCGGGAATCCATGGACCGCCCCAGTGCCAGAGCGCTGCCAATTCCCGAATATCTTCCAGATACGCGGGAACGCTTTGAACTGCCGCCGGTTCCTGTCCAGCCGGAATCGACAAAGGCCGATGCCGCCCCACGCTTGTGGATTGCCAGCATCGTCATCGACAACAACACGGTGATGCCGGCAGATAAGCTGGCGAGGCTGACGCGAGGCTACACGGGCCGAAGGGTGTCAGTGGCGGAACTTGAGGAACTGCGCCAAAAGCTGACCCGTGCCTACATCGATGCGGGATTTGTGAACTCAGGCGCGGTGATTCCCGAGCAGGACCTGCGTGCTGGCGTGCTGCACGTCAAGATCATTGAAGGCCGCATCGAGGACGTGCGCATCCATGGGCACGAAAGGCTCCGGCGCGGGTATATACGCAACCGCCTCCTCCCGCAGCGCGAGCAGCCCTTGAATGTGCTTGAACTGCAAGAACGCTTTCAATCGCTGCTGAACGATCCGCTCATTGAAGGCATGAACGGGCGAATCCTGCCCGGCAGCCAACCTGGCCTCGGCGTCCTTGACGTCGAGGTGGTGCGCGCCAGGCCTTACTATCTGGCCATTTTCGGCGACAATTACCGCCCGCCGTCCATCGGTGCGGAAGGCTTCAGCGCCACTGGCTGGCTTCGTAATCTGGCAGGAATCGGGGATGTGGTGGACTTTACCCTGACGACCAGTTCCGGTTCCAACCGCTACTACGGTGGTGTGAGCCTTCCATTGAACGACCGCGGGACAAGTCTCTTCTTTCGTTTCGATGAAGGCGATTCACGGGTCGTGGAAGAGCCGGTCCAAGACCTGGATATCCAAAGCCGGATTCATAGTCTGGAGGGCGGATTCAATCAGGCCCTGTTTGTCTCCCTGCGGCACCAGTTCAATCTTGGCGCGCTTCTGGCGGTTCGCGAAAGTGAGACCTCGCTGCTCGGCCTGCCCTTCTCTTTCGTGCCGGGAGAGGCGAGTGGCCGCAATCAGGCCACGGTCTGGCGCCTCTTTCAGGAATACAAGGGGCGATTGGAGAACCATGCCATCGCGCTGCGCTCGACGTTCAGCGTGGGCATGAATGCCCTGGGCGCCACCCCAGAACGCGACCCGCGCTTCCCGGATAGCGAATTCTTTGCCTGGCTCGGGCAGACCCAATACGCGTGGCTGCTGACAGAGAGCGGTATGCAATTGCTGGCGCGCGCGACAGCCCAGTTCAGCAATAACCCGCTGCTGCCCTTGGAGAAGATCGCCATCGGCGGTGTCGCGACGGTGCGCGGTTATCGCGAAAACTATCGGGTGACTGACGAGGGTTTCAGCTTCAGCCTGGAACTGCGTTATCCCCTGTTCGACACGACCGCGCTGGGGCGAGCCCATCGGCTCGCGCTGGTTCCGTTTTTTGATCTGGGGCGGGCTTGGGACAAGGGACAAAGCGCCGAGACAATTTATTCGGTGGGACTGGGTTTCAACTGGGAGCTGCGTCCCCTCTTCCTCGACTTTTACTATGGCCACGCGCTGACAAGCCGCGTGCCGGACACGCACGACGATATTCAGGACGACGGCATACATTTTCAGGTGCGCATGGACCTTTCGGATTTGCTATGAAGCCAGCCAATCAAAAAAAGGCGGGAGCGAAACGCGCCGCCGCAACCCGTTTCGCCATTCTTGCCGCCTGCCTTTTTGCCCTATTTGCCGCACAGGTTTCCTTCTACGCGTCAGCCGGCCAGACGGATGGGGACTTTACCGCCACGCTGACCGCGGGCACGCGCCAACTGCAGGCGGGACAGTTCCACCTGGCTCTGGATACCTTGCAGGCAGCGGTTCGAGTTGCCCCAACGCCGGCAGACAGCGCCGTAGCATCCGGGTGGCTGGGCGTGACGCATTACCGCATGCGGCATTTGAATGCGGCCGAAGACCTGCTTCACAAAGCGATCAGCGGTGATCCATCCGCCGCTGATCAGGCGCGGTGGCTTACCGCCCTTGCCGACGTGCGCGCCAGCCTCGGTGCCCGTGACGAGGCGCTGGATCTCTACCGGCAAGCCCGAGTAAAGGCCCGGGGCGACCTGGAAGCGGATGCTGCGGTTCGGCTGGCGCACGTCCGTTTGTTGGGCGCCACGGCGCGGCTTGATGCACTGCAGGCCCTTGCTGGGGATCTGGATTCTATTTCCCTCGAGCCAAGCCGGGCACGGCTGCTGCTCAATCTCGGGGCGCAGGCCAGCACGCTGGGCGAGCGGGGTGAGCGGCTGGCCTATGACAGCTTCGCCAAGGCTCGCCGCATCGGCACTGCTTCGCCGCGACTGAATGCCGAGGCGCTGGCCGGACTGGCAGGCCTGTATGAAGGCCAGCGGCGTCTGCGGGAGGCCTTGCAACTGAACGGGGAGGCGCGACAGCAAGCTGAACGCTCCGAAGCCGGTGATCTACTCATGGAACTCGAGTGGCGCGAGGGCCGGCTGCTGCGCGCCTTGAACCAGCCGCGCGAGGCCTTGGCCGCCTACCGCCGTGCCCGCCAGCAACTGGAACTGCTGAGGCCGGATATCCCGGTCGAATACCATGATGGCCGTTCATCGTTTCGCGAAACTCTGGGGCCTATCTATCTCGAACTGGCTGACCTGCTGCTCCAGCAAGCCGGGATGGAAGCACCCCCCAATGTTGCCTTGCTTCATGAAGCTCGCGACACCGTCGAACTCATCAAGCGCTCCGAGATGGAAGATTATCTGGGTGGCCGCTGCGCATTACCTCGCCCTAAGCGGACGCCCATAGAATCCCTGGACGCCCGCACCGCGGTTCTGTACCCGATCATTTTTCCCGAGCGCCTGGACATTCTGGTCGCCGTCGGCGATCAGTTGAAGCGCTACAGCCACGCAGTCCGCGCCAACACGCTGCAGGCCAGCGCCGTCCGGTTTTCCACGGCTCTGCGGGAGCAGGCGCCTGACGCAAACCAACTCTCGAGGCAGTGGTATGGTTGGCTGCTTGAGTCGGTTGAACCCTGGCTGCGTTCCCTAAACGTGGATACGCTGGTCATGGTCCCCGATGGCGCGATCCGGCTCATTGCCTTGGCGGCCTTGTTCGATGGACAACACTATGTCCTGGAGCATTACGCCACCGCGACCTCGCCAGGGCTCAGCCTGCTGGAATCCGACGCAAGCGGGGCACAAAAAGCGCAGACCCTGATCGCCGGCATGAGCACCGCCGGTCCTGTCGTCGAGAACCTTCCACCGGTATTCTTCCGCGCGCTTGCCGCCCAAAGCCGGAAAGATTGGGATGATGCCGATGCGCTGGGGGCGAAGGAACTTGAAAGTTGGGCCCAAGATCGGGACTTTCGCGCCAGTGTTGCCGAACGTATGGTTCTCCCCGGCGTGGAGCGGGAGGTCCACGAGTTGGAGCAGACCTTGCCGCACAAGGTGCTGCGCAACGATGCGTTTACCCGCAGCCGCTTTGAGCAGGAGATCGGCAGCGGCGAGTACTCGATTGTTCACATTGCTTCCCACGGTGTCCTCGGACACAGCGCCGACGTCGGCTTCATCATGGCCAGTGACGCCGTGCTCGACGTCAATGATTTCGAACGCATCTTCTCATCGGCGCGCCTGCAGCGGCGGCCTGTTGACCTCCTGACATTGAGTGCCTGCCAGACCGCGGTGGGGGATGATCGCGCCCCCCTGGGCCTCAGCGGGATCGCGCTCAAATCCCGAGTCCGGAGCGCGCTGGGATCGCTCTGGCCTGTGTCGGATGAAGCTACTGCAGACTTGATGACGGCCTTTTACCGGGCGCTTTACCAGCCGGGAACCAGCAAGGTTCAGGCCCTGCGCCGTGCCCAACTGGCCATTCTGAGGGACACGCGTTTTTCGCATCCATTCTTCTGGGCCCCGTTCATCCTGGTGGGCAACTGGCTCTGACCATACGGGGCCAGCTAAGAACCTTTCCTATATCGACAGGCGCGTTCCAACCGGCGTATAAGTGATGGGAAGGAACAATCCCGTCGTTTGAGGGGAGACAAATTGCTGATTCCACGGACCTGAAGGCTAGTGAGGGACATGAAGCTTTCGACGACAGCAAACCGGGCATTCGTCTGCGCCTTGATGCATGCGGGCCTAAGCGGCGCGTCTTTGGCCGCGGGCGGCATCGTCACCGACGGCAGCGTCGGCGGTCCTGGCGCAGCGGGCACGGTGCAAGTCCTGTCCGGCAAGAACATCGATATTCCGGAAAGTATCGGCAGTCGGGCGGGACCCAACCTTTTCCACAGCTTTTCCAGCTTCAACATCGATCGCGGGCAAACCGTCACCTTCCGCGAGACGGCGACCGGCAGCGTGGACAACGTCGTCACCCGGGTCACCGGACCCGCCGGAACGGAAATCGATGGTACGCTCCGTTCGACACCAGGGGGCCACGCCAACTTCTATCTCATCAATCCGAATGGAGTCACCTTTCGTGAAGGCGCGAGCATCGATGTCCCGGGTTCGGTTCATGTCAGCACCGCCGACCAGCTGACGTTCGCTGACGGCAAGCGCTACAGCGCCAGCGCGCCGGCGGGAAGCTCACTCAGCAGCGCGACGCCGTCTGCCTTCGGCTTTCTCGGCTCGTCTCGGGCCAATAATGCCCTGCTGCAAATCAACGGCGCCACGCTGAACGCGGCCGACGGCAAGACCTTTGATGGCGTGGCCGGCAAGGTGCAGGTCGCTTCTGTCGGCCTCATTGGATCGAATGTCAGGGCACCGGGCGGCGAAATCAGGCTGGTGGCGACACGCGGAAAGAGCGAGGTGAGCCTGAGCCGAACGGCTGAAGGCCAACTTCCCCTGCCGCAAAAGCTGCCATCCCGACACAATGCGGGTTCCCTTTCCATTTCGGACAGTTCCATGACTGTATCCGGGGAAGGCGCGGGGCGGATAGCCATTTCCGGCAACGCCGTCGCGCTTACGAGCTCCAGACTGTCGGCGAACAATCGCGGCGCAACCGAGACGACTCCCGGCAATGGCATTACATTACAGGCCGGGGACTTGACCCTGCAAAAATCGGTCGTAACAGCCAGCGCCAAGGAATTGAACGGCGTAAAACCTGGCGCCGGCAGCGCGCCGGTGGAGGTCAAAACGTCCGGGAAATTTCTGATTACAGCCTGTCAGGATGTCAGTTGCACAGGAAAGGAAGCAGGCAACAGCTATCTCGAAAGCTCCAAAGAAGGTCCTGGGAACGCTGGTGGTGTCACGGTGAAGACCGGCGGGGATCTGGTCATTCGTGGATCGGCGGACGCACCTGGCCTGGCGGTCGGCGTTTACTCGCAAGCGGAGCCCAACAGTGCCGGCGCCGCAGGATCGGTCGACATCCAGTCCAAAGGCAACATCTCGATCACGGCAGGCGGAGAAATCAGCACCACCACTTTTTCCAGCGGCAAGGCCGGCAATATTCGGGTTCGAAGCTCTGGTCAACTGACGATCGACGGTGATGGCATTCAGTCGGGCATCAGGGCTCAAACGGACGTCGACGCCCAGGGACAAGGGGGTACCGTCACAGTGAGCGCGCAACGGGGTATCGGCCTGCGCCGGTTAGGCATCATCGCCAGTTCCACGTTGGGTACAGGCGCAGCAGGCGCCGTCAAGGTAAGCACCCCGGGCGCCCTGGTCATCGACGGTCGCCTAGGCAGGGCCTCCCCTTCGCAGAAGGGCCTGGCTACCGGCATTCTCGCCGGCGCAGGGTCTGAAGATGTATTGACCACCGGCAATGCCGGCCGCGTGTCGGTCTCGGCCGCTAGAAGCGTCACGATCGCTGCGGGCGGTGAGATATCGGGATACACCTATAGTTCCGGTCGAGGAGGGAAGGTCCGCGTTGCCGCAGATCAGGTGAACCTGTCCGGAGGCAGCATCAATGCCCGCTCAATTGGCCCCGGTTCGAGCGGCAGGACCGGCAGCATTGCGGTGTCGGCCACCAGCCAGGTAATCGCGAACGGGAAAGGCAACATTTCCCTGGAGAACCAATCCGAACAGCCCCAGCCCGCTGGGTCTAGACCCGGCGCCATTGTGATATCCGCACCGGTTGTATCATTGGAAAATGGCGCGAAGATTCTAACCGAGGCACAAAGTCTCAACGGTGGCCGAATCACCATCAGCAGCGGCTACCTCATGCTCAGCAACTCAAAACTGAGTACCTCAGTCAAGGCGGATCCGGGAAACGGCGGCGACATTCTGATCGACGCCGATTCCCTGGTGCTTGACATAGGGGCAATCGAGGCAAACGCCATTAGCGGAAATGGCGGCTCTATCAACCTCGACTTGCAGGCCCTTATCCCGAGCAGCAGCACGCTCAACGGCAAGGAATTCGCCTACGAGCCTGTGTTCCGCCAGGGGAGAGAAAGGTTTGAGTGGAAGAAATCCAGCATCTTTGACAATGTCATTCAGGCGGTTTCCGAAAGTGGGCTGAGCAATCAGATCCGCTCGACCGCACCTCAGCTCAATTTGAACGGCGTCCTTTCCAACCTCGGCGCTCCCGCCTTCGAAGGCACTTTATTGGATCCGAACTACTGCGCGAGAGGCCAGGAAAGCCGTCTATCGATACTCGGCAAGGGGGGGCTTCCGCCCAAAGGAAGTGACTTGATTCTGTACTAGGACAGATCTTGATCACCACCGGGAACGCGGGTCCGGCACAGCGTTTAGGCACTGTTATGTTTGGAGGAATCTGCAATGACGCACGCCATGAACTCGGATTTGACCCCGCTCGGCCGGCACACGAATCAGCGGTTCATGACCACCATAACAGTGCTTTTAGCTGCCGCGCTGTTGGCGAATGGCTCGGCCTCACAAGCAGCGACCTGCTCGACGGGCGGCTTGAGCACCCGATTTATCGGCGCCACTATTTTCAAGGACAGGGACAAGACTGGTACGTTGACGCCGCGCGATAAGTCGTGCGCGACCAACACAGAGGGACGCTTCAAAGCGCCAAAGGGACCGGGCAAGCTATTTATGTCAGGTGGCGCCGAGCAGGGTTCTGCAACCCCGAATCCATTCATTTTATCAGCGCCGGCAGACGCTAAAGGGATCGGCATCCTAAGCACCGTCTGGCAGCTTCTGCTCAATAAGCACAAGGTCAAAGCGCGTCGTATCCCTGCGATGTTTGGGCTGAGTCCGTCGTATACCTTGAAAAGCTACAGTTTCATCCCCTCAAACAAACCAAAAACCCTGGCATTACAACGCTTGGATCGCCAACTGCATACGGTGCTCGAATTGTCCCTGGCCGCATCCGGCGCTGCCCCGCAAGCACTCCTTGGAAACCTCGCCGCCACCCTGCCGGGTATGCAGCAACCCCTGGATATGGCGAACGCCGCTCAAATCAGCCAGCTCATTGCGGCGCCAGCCATGCAACTGAACCTGACAGAGCTGCAGCGCAAGCAGATCGTTGAGACCGGGAGCGCCTTCAATGCCGCGCCGGCCAGCCAAGCCGGGCAGTGGGATGCGTTATCGCAGTTGCGGGCCAGGGCGGCTGCCCTCATGACAGCAGGTGACTATGCATGCCTTGCCAAGTGTTTCAGCGCGAGTGCCATCCCGCAGCAGTTGAGCGGCGTTACGTGTCCTTGCGACAGCACAATACCCTCTGGGAATCTCCTGGCCATCACCCAATTGGATGAGGATACTATCGGCGATCCCAGAGATCCGGAGCAGGTCCAGGACTTTACAACAAAAGGCCCTGTGAATGCGCTCCGCGGCACGGCAGCCTCCAATGTAGCGGAGGTGGTCTTGTTTCAAGGCGTGACCGAACTCGGAAGCGTGAGTGTCAGCGGCGGAACATGGTCCTTTCCATTGTCCACCGACAAATATCCCGAGGGTCAGTACACCTTTACCGCGGTCGGCCGCGACGCCAGCGGGGCAGAACTGCCCGGGCAAGTCCAGCGTGTGGTCCTCGTTCTGACTGTTACCCCAAAGAAGCCAACGCCGCTCCCCGGGGGTATCAGTGAAAATCAGCTTCCAGGACGTTTTCCTGAGACCTCCTCGGAGTCCTGGTTCATCGTCGACATCCCGCCCGGCGGCCGGGCCTATGTAGAACTGCGTGAGCTACTCGCCGATGGAAGAACCGAATTTGGCCCAGTTCTTGGACCCTATGACATCCTATTGAGTTCGGAAGGCCATTATCAGATGGATGTCACGGAGCGACTCGCCCCTGGCCAATACAACCTGAAATTGTTCGTGACGGATCTGGCCGGCAACACAAGTTGCTCCGCCAGCATAGCGGTCACCGATCCTGATCCGCAATGCGCGCAGCAGGCGGGAGCGATTGATCGGCCATTTACGGTCGCCTCAACGGGCAAAACCCTGGGTATCAATCAACCTGACCTCGTTACCTTTCCGAACGCGGTGAATTTGTCCGGCACGTGGAGCGGGGCAGACGCCAATGGCCTGGCGATTAGCCTTTTCGCCGATGGCGATTCAAACGAACTGCCCCTTGACCTCGTCCCGCAGACGAACGGGATCACATTTTCGTGGTCTTTGGCGGTGACAAAGGATGTCCTCCAACCGGGCAAGAGATTCAGTGTCCAGGCAGACTATAGCTATGTAAACCGTAAGAATACGGTCACGAGTTCAACGACGCCTGAACTTTCAGGATCATTGTTTGGAGCTGACCCCAAGCGGCTGATCATCATCATCTGCGACGACTTTCCGGACGATATCAGCGAGATTTGCCTCCAGCCGGTCTTTGATGCCGTGGCTGGGCCTGGAATCAGCATCGTCGGCGGCACCTGGCGACTAAAAGTCTCGCCGGATCCGCTTCCTCCCAAGCAATATCGCGTCCTGACGGCACAGGTCGAAACCACTGAGCCTCTCTTCAGGCGCAAAGTAATGGGTGTTGATTTTCTCACGATTGATCCGGTGGTCGCGATAGAACTGCCGTAACGTATGGGACGCTCAGACATTGCCGTTGTGGGTTCGGGTGCCGCGGGATGGCTTCTTGAGACAGTGCTGGGAAGCCGCAAAGACGGCTCGAAGAGTCCGGCTGTGATACCCGCCGACATTACATGAAAATGGAACATTCCAGGGGCTCTGGTAACCTAACGCCGTGTCTCAGCCAGGATGATTAAAACGACAATGCTTCACGCCAAAGGGCTTGCTTGCGATGGCTATTTCACGGGCCTGTGCGCTGTCGCCGCCTTGGTGGGCTTTCAGGTGCAGTTTAAGCATGTTTTCGGTAACAACCCGCCGGTGCTGTTGTGCCTAGCCGCGGTTCTGCTCGCGGTATGGCATGGTAACCTGCGCGCAGGTTTGTCGACGGTAGTGGCAAGTGTGTTTGCCAGCGCTTATTTCCTGATGGAGCCATACCATTCCTTTGCGGTCGCTAGACCCAGCGAAATCATGCGCTTGGCGCTGCTGGCCGGAGTCGGCACCCTCCTGAGCGGCGTCATGGCCTTACTTCGAAGACACGAAGCGCAGGCGCTACAGCGTGCAACCGATCATGCAATCCAACTTCAGGGTGATGTCGCCAGACGCATGGAGATTGAAAAAGCCCTGGTGGAAACCCAAGCGCAGCTGGAGCGTGGCGTGGCCGATCGAACCACAGAGCTGCGAGTGGCCATTCAGGAAATCGAGCGACAGAGTCGTTACATCGAAGCATTCTTCCAGCATTCCCTCACGCCTCTGGTGATACTGGACCGCAAATTCAACTTCGTTCGGGTCAATCAGGCCTATGCCGATGCCTGCGAGAAACGTCCGGAAGACTTCATAGGACGAAACCATTTTGACTTCTATCCCAGCGATGCCAGGTCGATTTTCGACGAGGTCGTGCGAAGCCGCCGTCCGTTCCACGCGCACGCTCGCCCCTTCGTTTTTCCTGACCACCCGGATTGGGGAACAACTTACTGGGACTGGACCCTGACGCCCCTTTTGGATCACGCTGGTGAGGTTGAGGTGCTGTTTTTCGCCCTGGAAGACGTCACTGTGCGCCGACGCGCCGAGCTTGAATTAGCGCAATACAATGACCGTCTCGAAGCCAAGGTCTGCGAACAAACCCGCGCACTGGAACAAACCAATGCGCAGCTACAGGCGGATATTGCGAATAGGGAGGCCGCCGAGCGCCAGCGTTTCGAACTGGAAGGCAGGCTCACCAAGATCGCCGAAACCGCGCCAGGGGTAATCTGCTCTTTTCGGCAAACGCCGGCCGGAGCGATGTCCTTTCCTTACTCCAGCCCAAACATCATGGAGATCTACGGCATCCCTCCGGAGTCGTTGGCGCAGGATGCCGCTCCAGTTTTCGACATGCTCCCGCCGGAAGATGTCGAGCGTTTGAAGTCGAGCATCGCCGAATCCGCCCGCGACTTGGCACCTTGGCACGACGAATGGCGCGTGAACCACCCGGTAAAAGGGCAAATTTGGGTCGAGGGCAAGTCCATACCGGCTCAGGACGCTGATGGCAGCGTCCTGTGGTATGGGTTTATCCACGATATAACCGAGCGCAAGCGGGTTGAGGATATTCTGCGCCAGGCGGACCGCCGCAAGAACGAGTTTTTGGCCATGCTCGGCCATGAACTGCGCAACCCGCTGACCCCCATCCGAAATGCGGTCCAGATTCTGCAGTTGCAACCGCCCCGAGATTCTTCCGAGCAGTGGGCGCGCGACGTGATCGAGCGGCAGTTGGGGCAAATGACCAGGCTGCTCGACGATCTGCTGGATGTGGCTCGCATCATGAATGGCAAGGTAACACTGCTGCGCGAGCCTATCGATCTGAACCAGATTATCGATGCTGGGGTCGAAAGCTGCCATCCACTCGTGGAAATGCGCGATCAGGAACTCGTTATCGACCGCGCCAATGAGCCTTTATGGGTCGAAGGGGACCGAGTCCGACTGACCGAGGTGCTCGCCAATTTGCTGAACAACGCATCCAAATACACCGGGAACGGCGGTCGCATTGAACTGAGGCTGGTTTCCGATGGTGAAACCGCTCTGATACAGGTGAAGGATACCGGCATAGGGATTGCGCCGGAATCCATTGAGCCTATCTTTGACCTGTTTGCCCAGGCTGGCCGCTCGCTTAGGGCATCTCAAGGAGGCCTAGGCATCGGTCTGAGCTTGGCACGGCGGTTGGTGGATCTGCATGGCGGGACGCTGTCGGCCAGCAGCGAGGGCCTAGGCCAAGGCAGCGAGTTCCGGGTTCGTCTGCCACTGTTAAGCGCCTACCGATACGTCTCGCCAGCCGATACTCCAGTCTCTGGCAGACTCCCATCCATGCGCATTCTGGTTGTGGACGACTTCGCGGACATCGCGCAAAGTCTCGCCTTGCTGCTACGCAATCACGGGCACCAGGTTGAATTGGCCTGCAGCGGTGCCGAGGCAATAGCTCGGGCCAGGTCCTTTCGCCCGGAGGTGGTTATGATGGATATCGGTTTGCCCGACATGGACGGACATGAGGTCGCCCGCCGGTTGCGGGAGCGACCCGAAACCCGCGACGCCAGCTTGATTGCAATTACCGGGTACGGTCAGCCAACAGATGTCGAATCCACCAGTCGGTCCGGGTTCGATGAGCATCTGGTTAAACCCGTAGCGTTCAAAGACATCAGAGCGGCGCTCTTAGCGCACGCCAGCAAAAAACTGCAAGGCGCAGCGTGACCCAAGCACCGTAAGCTGGGTAACTGCATGCATTGAAGGCATGAACCTCCAGACGATCCCTCGATATCAAGCCTTGGGATGAGTGCCAAGATCATTCTATCCCTCCTTGAAATGCCGGATTAATGGACTCTGAGTCCCGCTATTCAAGCCGACAAGCAGCCGAAACAGGCACTTACGCGGCGCCGAAGAACGGCCATCCCCATGATTGCCTAGGTGATCTCGGCTATGGTCTCGTTGGCAGCTCTGATTGAAAAGTAACCGACTGGCGACAGACATCCTGCCGCGGACGCGCGGCGGCTTTGGGTTAGTGTCATCACATTCTGGTGAGTGGAGAACTGTGATGACTGTTGAAACAGATCGGCTGCAGGGAGCGGCTGAGGGCCGCGCAGGCAGTCTATGGAGTCGCGCTGACGCGCTTTGCCGTATACAATCGGAACTTGAGGGCTGCAGGCGCCAGAAACGCCGATCCCGGATTTTCGCAGATGTTCCCGCGCCAACAACAATTCAAAGTAAGGGTCCTTATGTGTTTCAGTCCTGACATGTCGCTTGGTTTGGGAATCGCAGGTTTCGTGGCCTCCGGGGTCACGTTTCTGGACAAGGAAGAGCGGTTTTGGGTACGCACCGCCAGGGCTTACGCCATATTCCACTTTTCCCTGATGGAACTGATCCAGTTCTTCGCCTATCCCGTGGCGAACCAGTGCGGCTACGGAACCAATATGTTCCTCAGCGAATTGTCCACCTACCACATAAGCCTGCAGGCGTTTGCCATCATGCCGGCACTGGCGACCTACTCGTCTGACAAGACGGCGCTCAAGAAAGCCTTCATGATCGGCACGGTGTTAAGTTCATGTTTCCTGATCTTTAGTCAGATGCCGAATGACCGCCAACTGTTCGACATCGAGCCGAATTTCATCGGGCGCATGGTGTCCTGCCTGTACCTGGGCAAGTATCACATCGCCTACGCCATCTCCAGCGCCTACGGCTTGGTCACCACCCATGGTTCCCTGTTCGCCCTAGCCTTGAGCGGGTTCCTGTGGCGGGATAACTGGAAAATCGCTTCCTACCACTGCGGCATGGCCATCGCGACGCTGTTCTTGCCGCAATGGCTATTTGGCGTTTCCACCGGCGAAGCAGCGGCTATCTATTGCTTCTATTCGATTCCGATCACGGCCAGTTTCATGCCGCAATTCAAGAAGTTCTTTACCGTGACGCCGCCGGATCGGCGCTTCGATCAGGAATGCGACAACGAGAGTCCGGCTTGACCCGGACTCATGGATTCCGCAAGGACGCGGTCGGCGGTTCCGAAGATCCCTTAGTAATCCCTAGACGTTAAAGCGGAAATGCACCACATCGCCGTCATGCATGACGTATTCCTTGCCCTCCAGGCGCCATTTTCCCGCATCCTTGGCGCCTTGCTCACCCTTGTTGGCGATGAAGTCGTCATAGGCGATGACTTCGGCACGGATGAAGCCCTTCTCGAAATCCGTGTGGATGACGCCGGCCGCCTGCGGAGCCGTGGCGCCCACCGGTATGGTCCACGCCCTGACTTCCTTCACGCCCGCAGTAAAATAGGTCTGTAGCTTCAGCAGCTTGTAGCCGGCGCGAACCACCCGGTTCAAGCCCGGCTCGTCGAGCCCGAGATCCGCCAAGAAGTCCGCCTTGTCGGCTTCGTCCAACTGCGCGATCTCCGCCTCCAGCGCTGCGCACACGGGAACCACCATGGCTCCCTCCTCATCCGCCAATGCCTGGACTTTATCCAGCAGCGGATTGTCATGAAAGCCGCCTTCGTCCACGTTGGCGATGTACATGGTTGGTTTGAGGGTAAGGAGGAACAGGTCACGTATCAATGCCCGTTCGTCCTCGTCCAGATCAAGCGAACGTGCCGGCTTTCCGGCATCCAGATGCGTGGTCAGACGCTCAAGAATCTCCTTCTTGTGCAACTCGTCCTTGTTGCCGGACTTGGAATTCTTGATGGAGCGCTGCAGCGCCTTGTCCACCGAGGCCATATCCGCCAGGATCAGTTCGGTATGAATGACTTCGATATCGGAGATGGGATCGACCTTGCCCGCCACATGCACCACGTCATCGTTTTGAAAGCAGCGCACCACGTGGGCGATGGCGTCGGTCTCCCGGATGTGGGCCAGGAACTGGTTGCCCAGCCCCTCGCCTTTGGATGCCCCGGCAACCAGGCCGGCGATGTCGACAAACTCGATGGCGGTGGGCACCACCCGCTCCGGCTTGACGATGACAGCCAGGGCATCGAGGCGCGGATCGGGCACCGGCACAACCCCCACGTTGGGATCAATGGTGCAGAAGGGGTAGTTCTCGGCCGCGATGGCCGCCTTGGTCAATGCGTTGAAGAGAGTGGACTTGCCCACGTTGGGCAAGCCGACGATGCCACAGTAAAGCGCCATGGAGAATAGGTTCCTGCGTGTTTATGGTTCGATGCGGTTGTATTTATCTTCGAAGCGGACGATGTCATCCTCACCCAGATAGCCACCGGATTGCACCTCGATGATTTCCAGGGGGATGACGCCCGGGTTTTCAAGTCGGTGTTGCACGCCCAGCGGGATGAAGGTGGATTCGTTCTCGCCCAGCAGGAAGCTCTCATCGCCACGCGTGACTCGCGCCGTGCCCTTGACCACGATCCAGTGCTCGGCGCGGTGGTGGTGCAGTTGCAGCGACAAGGTTGCGCCGGGCTTTACCGTTAGCCGCTTCAC
Source organism: Methyloterricola oryzae (assembly GCF_000934725.1). NCBI lineage: Bacteria > Pseudomonadati > Pseudomonadota > Gammaproteobacteria > Methylococcales > Methylococcaceae > Methyloterricola > Methyloterricola oryzae. The sequence continues at coordinate 347,761 of NZ_JYNS01000002.1, read as the reverse complement.
CTGGTAGCGGTTGCCGTTGCCGATGCCTTCATAGTCGCCCCAGGGCCGGTGCACCTTGGCGTGGAAAACATGCTCCTGGCGTGCTGTCTGCTTGAGGTGATCGGTGATGGCCTTGACGTCCTGAGCCCTGTCCTTGTGGGCCACCAGTACGGCGTCCGTGGTCTCGATCACCAGCAGATCGGAGACACCGACGGCGGCCAGGAAGCGGTTTTGGGAATACAGCAGGGAGTTGTGCGCATCCTTGGCGAACACATCACCCACGGTCACATTGCCATCGTCATCCTGCGGCTTGACCTCGCTGAGCGCGGACCAGGAACCAAGATCCGACCAGCCGACGTCCAGCGGCAGCACCAGAGCCCGCACATCGCCCGCGGCGCCTGCCAGCCGTTCCATCACGGCATAGTCGATGGAATCGCTGGGACAGGCGGAAAACTGCCCCTTGTCCACCCGGACGAAATCGCCGTCGCGCTTGGCCGAGGCCAGGGCCGTCTCGCAGGCGCCGGCGATATCAGGCCGATGCCGGCGAATCTGCTCGCTCCAGACGGAAGCACGCAGCACGAAGATACCGCTGTTCCAGAGATAGTCACCGGACGCCAGATAGCTGGACGCCGTCAGCGCATCCGGCTTTTCCACGAATGCAGCCAGTTCGAAAGCCTGATCGCCCGCAGCCGTACCCTTGCGGATGTAGCCGTAGCCGGTTTCCGGTTTGTCGGGAACGATGCCAAAGGTCACCACGGCGCCCTTGGCCGCCCATTCTGCGGCATCCAGCAAACGCTGCCGAAACTGGGCCACCTGCTCGATGTGATGATCGGACGGCATTACCACCAGGATCGGGTCGTTGCCCTCACTGCCCACGTGCTGCGCCGCCAATGTCAGCGCCGGTGCAGTGTTGCGGCCCAGGGGTTCCAGCAGGATGGCGCTGTTATCAAAGCCCATCTGGCGCAGCTGCTCGGCCACCAGGAAGCGATGCAGCTCGTTGCAAACCACCACGGGTGGCTTGATCTTGAACTGTGCCGGCTCCGGCTCCATGTCCTCGATCCGCGCGACCGTTTCCTGCAGGAGGGTCTTATCGCCGACAAAGGCCAGGAACTGCTTGGGATACGCCTCCCGAGAATAGGGCCAAAGCCGAGTACCCGACCCTCCGGAAAGCACAACGGGCTGGATCACAATTGTCATGACGTAGGACACTCCGTTGAATGTGGTCTCAATGCCTTCGCTGCCATGGCCTGCGCAGCGTTCTCAGTCGTTGCTGCGGAGACGCGTCTCCGTGAGCAACGACTCCAACCGATCGGCTACACGCTGCAGGGCGCCGCGCCCCTGTTCCACGAACTGTCTGGCCTGACTGCCGATCTGCGCCCGGCGGTGGGGAGCGGCCAGCAACTCGATCACCGCCTGCCCGAGTTCTCGCCCGTCCTGGACCTTGATGCCTCCGCCCGCTTCGAGCAGGCTGCGACTGACTTCCAGGAAGTTGAACAGATGGGGGCCGAACAACGCCGGCACGCCTGCGCTCGCCGGTTCCAGCATGTTGTGGCCGCCCACGGGCACGAGACTGCCCCCGACGAAGGCAAGATCGCTGACAGCATAGAACTGTTTCAGCTCACCTAGGGTATCCAGCAGGAATACATCGGCGTCACCCAGCGGCACCCCCTGACTGCGCCGCGCGACGCGGAAGCCCTGGGCGCCGCAGAGCGCCTCGACGGCATTGAATCGCTCGGGGTGGCGCGGCGCTATGACAAGCGCCAAGTCCCGAAACTGTTGCCTGGCCGCGGCAAAGGCTACGAGCACCGGCAGGTCCTCGCCCTCATGCGTGCTGCCTGCGATAAGCACCAGCCTTCCACCGAACAAGTGCAGACGGAGTTGGGCGGCATCTTCCGCCCACCCTTCAGGCTGATTGAGGTCGAACTTGATATTGCCGGTGACACACACCGTTTCGGGTTTCGCGCCGATCTGGATGAACCGATCCGCGTCGGCCTGGGTTTGCGCTGCGATGAGACCCACGCTTGAAAGGCAGTCTCGGGTCAAGCCGGGCAGGCGCCCGTAGCCGCGTGCCGACCGCTCCGACAGGCGCGCATTGACGATGGCAAGCGGAATGCGCCTGGCACCGCAGGCACGAAAGAGGTTAGGCCAGATTTCCGTCTCCATGACCACCGCAAGGTGGGGCCTGAAATGCGTGAGGAAACGCTCGACGCCGCCTGGCAGGTCATAAGGGAGATATACATGTTGTACGCTGCTACCCAGCACAGCGCGGACCCGCGCAGAACCCGTCGGTGTCGTGGTGGTAACCAGCACAGGAGACGTGGGATGGCGCTCCGCCAACAAACGTATCAAGGGGAATGCGGCTTCTGCCTCGCCCACCGACACCGCATGGACCCAGATGCCACCGCTGTCTTCAGGAACCGAGTAGAGCCCGAAGCGCTCCGCCCAGCGTCGACGGTAGGCTGGCGCCTTGATGCTCCGCCAACTCAGGCGCGCCAATATGAAAGGAACCGCCAGATAAAATAGCCCGCTGTAGAGCAGTCGCACGGCGTCCTAGCTGATCTTTGCCGTCAGCAACGGCGGCTCGGCCAAAGGGACCGAACCGCCCGCTCCCTTATTCCGGAACGATGGAAACCGCCACCGTGGCGGTCACATCGCCGTGGATCTGGGCCTTTATCTCATAGTCGCCAGTGTGACGCAGGGCGCCGGTGGGCAGACGCACTTCGTGCTTGTGCAACTCGACACCTGCCGCCGTGACGGCTTCGGCGATGTCCTTGGTGCCCACGGAGCCGTACAGACGACCTTCATCGCCGGCCTTCTGCGCAATGCGTACGCTGAGCTTGCCCAGCGCTTCGGCGCGTGCCTGGGCCGCTGCCAGTTCGGCAGCCGCCTTCTTCTCCAGTTCGGCGCGACGCTGCTCGAACTCTTCCAGCTTGGCGGCTGTAGCCACCACCGCCTTGCCTTGCGGGATCAGGTAATTGCGTCCATAGCCTGCTCGGACGCTGACCTTGTCGCCCAGGTTGCCCAGATTGGCGACTTTCTCAAGAAGAATGATGTCCATGAATGGAATACCTCAATCGTTTCAAAAATTATGCTTTCAGCAGATAGGTTGTTCGATCAGGAGCGCGCAAGGCGCCGGCGCCAGTTCAGCCAGGGATCGCTGAAGCCCAGAAAAGCGACTGGCAGCAGGATTTGCGGGATCACCAGCAAAGCCAGATAAATCCCGCCCAGCCAGAAACCTTTGCGGCCCAGGAGGGCATGGACGATCGAGAACCCGGCGACAGCAAACAGCACGAAGAACACGGCGCTCATGTTCCAAGCAAACTCGGAAACCCCGCCGTCGGCCAGCAAGGCCAAGGCAATGCATGCCATCCCGGCATAGCCAGCGCCCGTATGCAGCCGCAGGGCTACGAATTCCGCCCGGAAACCGCCTGGGTTGTACAGCGCCGCCTGCCACCACCGCGCAATCAGCAATCCGAGCACCAGACTCATGAGCGATCCGGCTGCCGCAACCCCTGTCATGTAGTGGGCGAAAAACTGCAGCCGCTCATTGGCTTCGGACGCTTCGAACCCCGGCGGCGCGTGCTCCCGCATGGATTCAAGCAGGCGCTGCAGGCTTACTTCCCATAACTGGGAAGGGTCACCGGTGACCAGATACGCTCCCACCACCGCCAGCAGCGCCAGCGCCAGACCCGCTTCGAGCGCCAGGGCCAGCTGGCCGCTGGTGCGCAGGAGCATGGCCACCGGCCACACAGGCACCCACAGCAGCAAACCATAGACCGTGGCCGCCTGGAGGTTGCCCATCAGCAATGTCCCGGCAACTGCCGCCACCAGCGCCGAAACCGCGAGTACCCAAAGGCTTTCGCGCGCGCCCATCCGGAGTGTCACCAGCCCGAGGGCTGCGGAACTGAAGAGACTGACCAAGGGAACCATCAGCGAAAGCAAGGCCAGTCCCGCCACGCCAATCACGGCCTGGACGCGCCCGCGCATGATGAATGCCGCCAGACTCTTCAAAGCAAGCGTTCCCGCTCAGCCCCAGGCGCGGCGGCGGATTACTGCGGGTGCGAATCGCAGAACGGCAGCAGGGCCAGGAAGCGCGCCCGCTTGATGGCCGTAGCCAGCTGGCGCTGGTACTTGGCCTTGGTGCCGGTGATGCGGCTGGGTACGATCTTGCCGGTTTCGGAAATGAACTCGCGTAAGGTATCCAGATCCTTGTAGTCGATCTCCTTCACGCCTTCGGCGCTAAAACGGCAAAACTTTCTACGCTTGAATTGACGGGCCATGTGCTTAATCTCTTAATTTGACTTGTTCGAACACGATGTGGAAGGAAGCAGACGCTCAGGCTTCAGCGTCGGCTGGCTCGGCTGCGGCACTTTCGCCCTCAGCGGAGCCCTCGGTTTCCTCTGCACGCTCCGGCTCAGCCTCGCCTGAGCCCGATTTTGCAAGATGCGAAGCCTCGGTAATGGCTTCATCGCGGCGGATCGTCAAACTGCGCAGCACGGCATCGTTGAAACGGAAGCTGCTTTCCAGCTCATCCAGCGCCGCTTGATCGCACTCGATGTTCATCAGAACGTAGTGGGCCTTGTGGACTTTGTTGATCGGATACGCCAACTGGCGACGGCCCCAATCCTCCAGGCGGTGAATGGCGCCAGACCCGGATTCGATGATCGCACGGTAGCGGTCGATCATGGCAGGTACCTGGGCGCTCTGGTCAGGATGGACCAGAAAAACGATTTCATAATGTCGCATGAATGCTCCTTGTGGATGATAAAGCCTTCCGAAAACAGCACGGTAAGGCAAGGAGGGTTGGCTAAGAGCCCACACCTAAAAACCGCGCATTCTACGGCAGGATCAAGGTTAACACAAGGAGCGAAGGGGACTAAAAGCGGTCAGAAGGCTTTTCCCCTACCACGCCTTGCCGCCCATGGTCTTCCGCAAATGCACGTAATCGTACAGGTCACTCAGCATGAAATGCCGATTCAGCGGATCACGCATGTGCATCAGGGTCGCCTCGTCCCCACCCAGATAGCGTGACGCGGTGGTCCGGAACTGCTGCGGCATGCTCAGGTTGAACTGAGAAGGTTTCGTAAGCAGTTTGCAGACCAATTCAAAGAGCAGGCGATAACGCTCATCCTCCGGCTCCAGGTATGCGGCTCCGAAATCCTTGCCGTAGCGGGAGAACAAAAGCAGATAGTCGTCGGCGTCAGGGTTTTGCATGACGTTCGTGATAGCTGGCTTCACAGGTACGGAGGTTAATCCAGCAAGTAGCGCGGTCAACAGTATGCCTCGGCCGTGCGCCGATGACAGCCATGTGTGATTGATACAGCATTGCATCGATTATGGCCGATTATCGGCCCAGGCGGCCGTAGGATTTGGCGCAAGTTCCCATGAGGAAATATTTTCCTATCCATCTAGGTAGTCGCCTGAATTCTTGACTTAACATTCAATAATGACTATCCTCTTCCCTCATTCGATACAGGACAAGAATTGTGGCGAGACCTCGCGAATTCGATTATGAACAGGTTATGGACAAGGCGGTGGAGACATTCTGGCGCAAGGGTTACGAAGCCACATCCATTCAAGACCTGGTGGACGCCACCGGCCTCCACCGCGGCAGTCTGTATGCCGCGTTTGGCAGCAAACAGGAGTTGTTCCTGACCGTCCTGGACCGTTACAACCACGTCGTGGTCACGCGCCTCCTGGAACTGCTTGAAAATGAGCCGACGGGAAAAAATGGTATACGGCTGTTTTTCGCTACGGTGATCGAGCATGTCCTGACAGCAGGGCCGTTACGTGGCTGCCTGGTTACCAACTCCGCGGTCGAGCGCGGGCTTTCCTGTCAGGAAACCGCGGCCAAGGTCGGCGCTTGCCTGGAACGCCTGGAAGCCGGCTTCCTGCGTTCCCTGGACAGGATGTCCGCAGCAGGTGAACTCAGAAATACCTCGGACCGCCGCGCACTCTCCCGGCATTTGACGAGTTTGCTGCAAGGGCTGTTGGTTGTGGGAAAAATACGGCCCGAAGCAGAGGTTCTCAACGACATCGTTTCAGTCGGGCTGTCCGTGCTCGATTGATTTTTTTGCCCATTTATTGACCGATCATTCATTAACCAAGAAGGAGGCTGTCGAACACCGACCCAGAATCCGGAATCGATCAACAATACCCAACTCCCAGCAACCCGAAGTGAGGCTTGTAATGTCCGAAGTCAAATTTACAGTGATCTACCCGACCCCGACCGATATCGAAACTTTCGAGAAACTCTACCAGGAGGAACATGTGCCCATGGCCATCGAAAAACTGGCAGGCAAATCCCGGTTCGTGGCAAGCAAAGTGGTGGGTTCACCGCAAGGCAAAGCACCCTTCTATCGCATCGCCGAAATTTACTTTCCATCCATGGCGGCACTGGAGGCCTGTGCCGCATCCGAGGGCGGACGGGAAACCGTGGCGCATGCCGTTAAAATTTCCAGCGGGGGCGCCCCTCTTTTCCTGATCTCAGAAAGCGAAACCTTTCAATTCAACCCCGCCTGACCCCTGGTCCGGGCGCCGCACGCCGGCGCCCTCCCCGGGTTCAAACAGGTTACACCCCATCCTCACCTTCGACGGCCCCCTTCCGGCACATTACCCGTGTCCGAAACAAGGCTGCGAGAGCGATGCCCACCGCCGCGGACACGACGTCCATGGTCAGGCCCATGGCAAAACTATGTGATCCCGCACTTACCTTGAGCAGCGGCCTTAACACGAGATACATGCTGGCCGCAAAGCCAGCATAGTAGACCAGCATCCCTCCCAGCACCCACTGAAAGATGGGAAGTTTCAGTCGATCTGCGGTCTTGAAATACCAGAAGGCAATGATGGAACTGGCGATGACTCCGATCATGGCAAAACCTCAAGAGGAAGTACGAAAGGAAAAACAGGCACATCATCGCAGGTGGCCCCATACTGGCCAAGACGAAAAAAGGGCCGCACATGCAGCCCTTCATCGCACCCGCCCACCGGACTCAGTTCAAGTCACTGATGCGGGATTAATTACAAATGGTGCCCTTGGCTCACTCTTCGCTCGCCAATCCCATGCACCGCGGACACCGTTGGTCTTGTACCTGGAAGCCCATGCCTCTAGTGAACAACGGCGCGCTCACCCGGAGAACGGGAGGCGAGGCCCTGATTCCCATGCTCCAGCCGCGCCGCATCGCTCAGTATCTGCGCCGCTTCGCGCAGCAAGGGGTCATCAGCCTTCTTGTCTGCCTTCCCGGCGCCTTGCACCAATTTAGTCTGTTCATCCGTATCGTCTTCGGACTTGCCTGATTCCTTGCCTCGTGACTTCAGCTTGGCGTCCTGCGCGTCGCGCTCGGCGCGCCGTTTGACTTCATTCAAGGAAATCAGGTTCTGTTTGCGGCGCTGGTCATACTCGGCAATGTCTTCCATCAATTCCTGGTATTCCTTCTCTTTGACGACCCGCTGACTGTGGCGGAGCTTCAACTCGGGAAGAATATCGTGCCAGTTTTTGGCAATTTCCCGATAATCGGCGGGCTTGACCCGCATCCAGGGGAGACCGTTGCCATAACTGGCTTCGCCGCTTTCTTCGGCATCTGCGGTAGACGGTAGCTGGATGTCCGGCGTCACGCCTTTCAACTGGGTCGTACCACCGTTGATACGGAAAAATTGCGCGATAGTCAGCTTCAGGTCACCCAGTTGCGCCCCCTGGCCCGGAGCAAACTGGTCGAGGTCGACCATGGTCTGAACCGTACCCTTGCCAAAGCTGGTTTCGCCAATCACCAAACCGCGGCCATAGTCCTGAATGGCCGCCGCAAAGATCTCCGACGCGGAGGCGGATGCACGGTTGATCATCACCGCCATGGGACCACTCCAGACCGGACCCGGCGCAGCGCCCCTGGCCACGGATACATCACCGCGCGCATCACGCTGCTGAACCACCGGCCCGGAACCGGTGAAAAGACCGGTCAACTCGATTGCTTCGCTCAGCGACCCGCCCCCGTTGTTACGCAGATCGATGAGCACCGCGTCAACCTTCTCGGCCTTCAACTCACCCAACAAGCGGGAAACATCGCGCGTCGCGCTGCGATAATCCTTCTCTCCTGACTGCCGGGCCTGAAAGTCCTCGTAAAAGGTCGGCAACGCAATCACGCCAATCCGCCGCACGGTGCCGTTGTCATTCAGCGACAGGACCGATTTCTTGGCCGCCTGGTCTTCCAGGCTGATCTTCTTGCGCACCAGCGGCACCACCTTGTGTTCCGAATCCGGTCCGCCTTCGGCCGGAATGACATCGAGCAGTACCACCGAATCGGGTGCGCCGCGGATCAGAGCCACGGTATCGTCCAGACGCCAGCCGACGACATCGGTCATCGCGCCCTTGTTACCTTGTGCGACACCGACGATCCTGTCGCCCGGCTTGAGCTTTTCCGACAAAGCGGCGGGGCTGCCGGGCACCAGTTCCTTTATCGTCGCATAATCATCCTTCTCCTCGAGCACGGCACCGATACCCACCAGGGATAGCTTCATCGCAATGCCGAAATCTTCGGTAGCGCGGGGACCGAGGTAATTCGTATGCGGATCCACGGACATCGTGTAGGCATTCATGAAGATCTGGAAGGCGTCTTCACTTTTCAGCCGCGCCATGCGCTTGAGGAAATTTTCGTAGCGTTTGTCCAGCAGAGCGACAATGGCCTTGTCGTCCTTGCCCGCCAACTTGAGTTGCAGCCAGTCGTTCTTCACCCGCTTGCGCCACAGATCGTTCGCTTCCGCCTGGGATTTGGGCCAGGGCTCCTTCTCGCGGTTGAACTGGTAGTCTTCCTCCACGCTGAAATCGAAGCCGGACTTGAGCAAGGATCGGGCATAGCCGAATCGTTCCACGGCGCGCTTGACGTAGAGGTTGAACATATCGAAGGGTACGCTCAAGTCGTTCCTGAGCACCGCGTCATCCAAGCGTGTACGGGCTGCTTGTAGCTGCTCGATGTCGGCCTGGGTGAACAGCATGCGGTCGGGATCCAGCGACTTGAGGTAACCGTCGAAGATTTTTCCCGACAGGCTGTCATCCAGCGTCAAGGGTCGGTAATGGTGTTCGCCGATGATCCTTGCCGTCAACTGGGCGGCCATCGCTTGTTGCTGCAGCGGCCGCAATGTCGGGTAGCGCTGCGCAGCAACCTCAGGCGTGTTCGCCTGGACGCCGAACGCAACCGCAAGCAACAGGCAAATCAGTATCCGGTACATTGAAACTCCCATGTTAAAAGGGTTGCGGACGTGAACGAGCGGGCGGGTTATCGAGAGAATTCCAGACACTTGGTCTCCATCATGGCCAGTGTTTATCATGTCGGGGTAGCGGCAACGAGGCGGAAAAGTGAGGCATGCCATTATGGCAAGATTGTGGGAACGTCTGTCGATTCTTTATCATGCAGCCTGCATAAGCCATCTTCAAGCCATAGGGAAGAGTGACATAACGTGAATACCCATTCCAATACCCAGCCCGCAGAAGGCAAGACGCTAAAAACACTGCGCGAGCTGATCGAGTCGGGTCGCCCCCTCATCTACATCCACTCCCCGGAGGAGCGGCGCGTATCCGAGCTGCTCGGCGAGGCCGCGCAAACATTTTTTGCAAGTCCCGTGCCTGTTTGGGCCTGGAGCCTTACCGAAGGCATGCGCAGCGGTACCGAGCGCGCCGGTGACGATGCGCTCGATGCACGCGAAGCGCTGGATTTCATCGCCGCACATCAAGGCCCGGCACTCTTCCACCTCAAAGACTTTCACGAGCCCCTGAGCGAGTCCCCAGAAGTGCGGCGGCGCCTCAGGGACCTCTACGAGCTCTGCTTCGACCGCGGCAAGTTCATTTTCATCTCTTCCCCGTTGCGCGTCATTCCGGAAGAGCTCAGCCGCAGCCTGATCTACCTGGAGCTCGGCCTGCCCGACCAGAACGAGCTAAGCCAATTCGTACGCGACGAAAGCCGCGCCTTGGCGGAGAACGGGGTCAAGGTGGATACCAGCGATGCCACATTCACTCAGATTTGCCACGCCCTCCGCGGCCTCACACTGGATGAGGCACGCCATGCGATTCGCAGGGCCATCGCCGCAAACAAAACGCTGGACAGCAATTCCCTACCAGCCCTGTTCGAGGAAAAGCGGTTGCTGGTGAACCGCACCGGCATGATCGAATACGTAGCCGATGGCACACGCATCGACCGGGTAGGCGGTCTGGAAGTCCTCAAGCAATGGCTGGACGAGCGGCGAGAACTCTTCCAAATGCGAGACAGCGTCAGCGCTGAAATAGTTCCCAAAGGCGTACTTATCATGGGTATCTCCGGATGCGGCAAAAGCCTCTCGGTGAAAGCCATCGCCTCGGCTTTCGAATTACCCCTTTACCGCATCGACATGACGGAAATCTTTTCGGGCCGCCACGGCAGTGCCGAAGGCGCCTTCGTCAAAGCCTGCCACATGCTCGAAGAAATCGCGCCGGCGGTGGTCTGGTTCGATGAAATCGAAATGGGCATCACCTCTTCCGCCACATCGGGGGAACAGGGCCGCATTTTCGCCTTCTTTCTGACCTGGATGCAGGAAAAGGCCAGTGGCCTGTTCGTGGCCGCCACCGCCAACCGCATTGATCTCTTGCCTGCCGAGATGATCCGCAAGGGCCGCTTCGACGAGGTCTTCTTCGTCGACCTGCCGATCGACGAGGAGCGCGTGGACATCTTCCGCATCCACCTAAAACGCCGCGGCATCGATCCCGATGCCCTTGGCGTGGAGCGACTGGTCCGCCTTACCAAAGGCTGGACCGGCGCCGAGGTGGAGCAGTGTGTGGTCGCGGCGGTCACCGCGGCACACCTGGAGAACCGTAACGTGACCCTGGACGATCTGCTCCACGCCGGCGGCAAGATCGTTCCCTTGTCCAAGACCATGCGCGAGCAGTGCGACCACATCCGCAGTTGGGCGCGCGACCGCGCGGTGCGCGCCTCGCCGAGCGAATACGCCTACTGACGAATAAGCGGCTCGACCGCCCGGTCAACTCTCATCCGGTGACTCGGGTAGTCGCTGCAGCCCTGCCGTTGCCGCGCGCTTCAGGCCTGCTCCAGACTATCCAGGTAACGCTCAGCGTCCAATGCGGCCATGCAGCCGGAGCCGGCCGACGTCACCGCCTGACGATACACCGAATCGGCCACGTCACCCGCCGCAAACACGCCCTCCACGCTGGTGGCCGTGGCATTGCCTTCGATGCCGCTCTTGACCACGATGTAGCCGCCGCGCATGTCCAACTGGCCATTGAATATCTCGGTGTTGGGCGAGTGACCGATGGCCACGAACACACCGTCCAGGGCAATATCCTTGGTGCTTCCGTCCTGCACATGTTTAATGCGCATGCCGGTGACGCCCATGTTGTCACCCAGCACCTCGTCAAGGACATGGTTCCACTCGATTTCCACATTGCCGGTCTTCGAGCGCTCGATGAGCTTGTCGGACAGGATCTTCTCCGAACGGAACTTGTCTCGGCGATGCACGACCGTCACCTTCGAAGCGATATTTGCCAGGTACAGCGCTTCCTCGACAGCGGTATTGCCACCGCCGATAACCGCCACCGGTTTACCACGGTAGAAGAAACCGTCGCAGGTGGCGCAGGCAGACACGCCGCGCCCCTTGAATGCCTCCTCGGAATCCAGCCCCAGGTAGCGTGCCGACGCGCCAGTGGCGATGATCAGGGCGTCGCAGGTGTAGGTGCCGGAATCACCGACGAGGCGGAAAGGCCGCACTGAAAGGTCCGCCGTGTGGATGTGGTCGAAGATCACCTCGGTGTCGAAGCGCTGCGCGTGCTTGAGCATCCTTTCCATCAGTTCCGGGCCTTGTACGCCCTCGGCATCACCCGGCCAGTTATCCACATCCGTCGTGGTGGTGAGCTGCCCCCCCTGCTGAATGCCGGTAATCATCACCGGTTTCAGGTTGGCCCTGGCCGCATAGACTGCCGCCGTGTAACCGGCAGGGCCTGAGCCCAGAATCAGAAGGCGGCAATGTTTGGTATCGCTCATGTACTCCCTCGTCGAAGTGGTGAGTTTGAAAAATGGGCATGTAAGGCTGTCCGTTCCCAGGTGGCGGAATCGCTTTCATCGCGGCACGCTTCCCGCGACACAGCTTTTGTCCATGGCTACCTGGCTCAAGGCACGTTCGGTGCCAGAGGATGTAAACTGAAGGCCGCCACCGGGCAGATGCTGGCCAGTCTCCTGAAATCTAAAGGCTAGTATGACGACGGGGTTTTCGTCCGTAAAGTGCGGCCATGCTAAAATGGCGTTACTCTGAAAAAACACTGTGTAAGCATATTTCCTTGATTTGGGGCGAATTTTGTCGCACGTAGAGAAGAAGATCGTAGCTGCCACGGATATTGGTGCCACGCTAAGCCGGGGACTTCGCGAAACAGGTTTCATGGCGTATGTGGCGGTCGCCTTGTTTTTCCTGATTTCCCTCATCACCTTCGCACCGTCGGATGCCGGCTGGTCTCACTCCGGCACGGGCAAGGCCATTGTCAATGGCGGCGGCGCCGTGGGTGCCTGGATTTCAGACCTTTCGCTATCCCTGCTGGGCATTACCGCCTTCTTGATACCGCTGCTCCTGGCGGGTTATGGGCATTCGATCTACAAGGGCCGACATACGGCGACGCCGGCTACGTTTCTAACCCAAGTCCTGCGCTGGTTCGGACTGGTCCTGGCCCTGATTGCAGGGGCCGGCCTGGCTGATTTGCACATTCTGCGTGTCCCGCTTCCCTTGCCGGGCACCACCGGTGGCATTCTGGGTCAGGAAATGGCCGACCTGCTGATGGACGACTTTGGCAGGACGGGTGCGTCGGTGCTGATGGCCGCGGCCTTCCTGGCCGGGGTTTCCTTGTACACCGGCTGGTCCTGGCTCGTACTGGTAGACGCCGTGGGCAAGTATGCTCTGCTGGTGGTGGGGGGCTTCCTTTCGGTCTTCACCGGCATCCGCCACAGCCATCCGGAACCAGCGGCGCCAGAAGCCACAGAGCCAGTTTCAACCCGCGAAAAGGTTCGCGCGCCCCGTCCGGAACCCGCGGCACGGCGGCAAGCCGCTGCCGCGCCTGAACGGCCGGAAGCGGCCAGACCCGCTCCCAGCATCAGCCAGAAGGCGAACTTCACCGGTGCGCCCCCGATCCGCTATGTGTCCGGAGAACTGCCTCCCCTCGATCTGCTGAATCAGAAGGCCGCCAAGGTTCGCGCTTACAGCGAGGAAATGCTGGAAGAGATGTCGCGGCTGGTCGAGTCCATCCTGGATGATTTCGGCGTGACCGTGGACGTGGTGGACGTGCATCCCGGCCCCGTCATCACCCGCTTCGAACTGCAGCCCGCCGCGGGGGTCAAGGTCAGCCGGATTACCGGCCTGTCCAAAGACCTGGCCCGCGCCCTGTCGGTCACCAGCGTCCGCGTGGTGGAAGTGATTCCGGGCAAGTCGGTCATCGGCCTGGAGATCCCCAACGAGGAGCGGGAAATTGTCCTGCTGCACTCGGTCCTGTGCTCCGAACCTTACCAGCACGCACAATCGCCCTTGACCCTGATCCTGGGCAAGGACATCGGCGGCGCGCCGGTGGTCGCCAACCTGGCAAAGATGCCGCACCTGCTGGTCGCCGGCACCACCGGGTCCGGCAAATCGGTGGCCGTCAACGTCATGATCCTGAGCATGCTGTTCAAGGCACGGCCCGACGAAGTGCGCATGATCATGATCGACCCCAAGATGCTAGAGTTGTCCATCTACGAAGGCATTCCCCATTTGCTGACGCCGGTCGTCACCGACATGAAAGAGGCCGCCAACGCCCTGCGCTGGAGTGTGGCGGAGATGGAACGGCGCTACAAGCTGATGTCCATGCTCGGCGTGCGAAACCTGGCTGGCTACAACCAGAAGGTCAATGAAGCCATCGCCGCCGGAGAACCCCTGCTCGATCCGACCTGGTCGCCCAATCTCACGGTGTCCGACGACGACGGCCCGCCGACCCTGGCCCACCTGCCCTTCATCGTGATCGTCATCGACGAGTTGGCGGACATGATGATGATCGTCGGCAAGAAGGTCGAGGAACTCATCGCGCGTCTGGCGCAGAAAGCCCGCGCCGCCGGCATCCACCTGATCCTGGCCACGCAGCGGCCTTCGGTTGACGTGCTCACCGGCCTGATCAAGGCCAATATCCCCACTCGCATCGCCTTCCAGGTGTCCTCGCGCATCGACTCCCGCACCATCATCGACCAGGGCGGCGCGGAAGCCCTGCTGGGCAACGGCGACATGCTGTTCCTGCCGCCGGGCACCGGCATACCCATGCGCGCGCACGGCGCCTTCGTCTCCGATCAGGAAGTCCACGACGTGGTCGAATTCCTCAAGCAGACCGGACCCGCCAACTACCTGGAGGAGATCACCCGGTTCTCCGAGGACGGAGGTGACTTCTCGGTCTACAAGGGTACCGTGGAGAGCAGCGAAGAGTCCGATCCACTCTACGACGAGGCGGTGCGCTTCGTCACCGAGAGCCGCAAAGCCTCCATCTCCAGCGTGCAGCGCCGCTTCAAGGTGGGTTACAACAGGGCCGCGCGCATGATCGAGGACATGGAAAGCGCCGGCATCGTCGGCGCCGCCGAGACCAACGGCTCCCGTGAAGTGCTGGCGCCGCCGCCGGACGTCTGACCCGGTCAGCTTCCCGCTTTGCTGCTCAACCGGTTATGGGTCGGATTTCTGCTGACGGCGATCGTGTTTGGCACCGGCAAGTCGCTGCTCAGCGGCGACGCCGCGCCGCTCGCGGCGATGACCGACGCCCTTTTCTCCAGCAGCCGGCAGGCCTTCGAAATCGCCCTGGGCTTGACCGGCACCTTGGCCTTCTGGCTCGGAATGCTGCGCATTGGCGAGCAGAGCGGGATGATTGGCGCCCTGACCCGGGCGCTCCGCCCCTTGTTGCGGCGGCTGATGCCGGCCGTGCCCGACGGCCATCCGGCCCTGAATGCCGTGGTGATGAACCTCTCGGCCAATATGCTGGGTTTGGACAATGCAGCGACGCCCCTGGGCATCAAGGCCATGCAGGAACTGCAGTCGCTGAATCCGCAACCGGACACCGCCAGCGACGCGCAGATCCTGTTCTACGTGCTGAACGCCTCCTCGGTGACCCTGTTCCCCCTGACCATCCTGACCTTCCGCGCCCAGATGGGAGCCCCCTACCCGGCCGACGTGTTGGTGCCCATCCTGCTGGCGACCTTCTGTTCCACCTTCGCCGGACTGCTCAGCGTCGCGCGGATGCAAGGCTTGCGGCTGGCGGACCCGGTCGCGCTGGGCTATCTGTTGGGCATCGTGCTGTTGCTCGCGGGCCTTGTGGTCTTGCTGTTCCAGCAAGGACAATCCGGCCTGCAGGCACGCTCGGCGCTGGTCAGCCAGGTAGCGCTGCTGGGGCTGGTGGCCGTGTTCCTGACAGGTGCCCTGCGCACGGGCGTCAACGCTTACGAGTCATTTCTGGAGGGAGCGAAGGAAGGATTCACGACCGCCATCAGCATCGTGCCCTATCTGGTCGCCATGTTGGTCGCCCTGGCGTTGCTGCGCGCCAGCGGCCTACTGGAGACTTTAAGCGCCGGCCTGCGCCAAGCGGCGGCCTATGTGGCGCTGGATGGCCGCTTCGTCGATGCATTGCCGACGGCGCTGATCAAGCCATTCAGCGGCAGCGGGGCCCGGGCCATGATGCTCGACACCATGCGCAGCTTTGGCGTGGATTCCTTTGCCGCCCGCCTGGCTGCCGTCATCCAGGGCAGCACCGAGACCACCTTTTATGTGCTGGCCGTGTATTTCGGCGCGGTGGGCATCAGGAATGTCCGCCACGCCGTGGGCTGCGCACTGTTGGCGGATGGGGCCGGGGTGCTGGCCGCCATCTTCATTACCTACCGCTTTTTTGGCTGAGAGAGTCATGCGCGTCAATCTGAAGACCCTGGGCTGCCGCCTCAACGAGGCGGAACTGGAAACCTGGGCGCAGCAGTTGCTGGCCGAGGGTCATAGCCTCGTTGCCGACGCCCGGGACGCTGACCTGGTGGTCCTGAATTCCTGCGCCGTCACCCAGGACGCCGTGCGTAAATCGCGGCAACTGGTCCGTCGCAGCCACCGTGAGAACCCCAGTGCCAAACTGGTGGTCAGTGGTTGCTATGCCACGCTGAACCGGGACGAAGCGGCGCAATCCCTGGGCGTCGATCTGGTGGTGGACAATCGTGACAAAGCGCGGCTGCTGGAAATCGTCAAGGAAAACCTGGACATCCACGCCATGCCCGCGTTCTCCTCCGAGCCGGGCGAGTCCGCCCTGTTCATGCGAGGGCGGCAGCGGGCCTTCGTCAAGGTCCAGGATGGCTGCCGCTACCGCTGCACCTTTTGCATCGTCACCGTAGCCCGTGGCGAAGAGCGCAGCCGCGCGGTGCCGGACGTGGTTGAGGAAGTCCGGCGCCTGCATGAGCAGGGAATACAGGAAGTTATCCTGACCGGGGTACACTTGGGCGGTTGGGGCAGCGACCTGGGCATGCGTCTGGACCAACTGATCGCCGCGGTGCTGGAACAGACCGAGATCCCCAGGCTGCGCCTGGGCTCGCTGGAACCCTGGGAGTTGTCGGAGGACTTCTTTGCCCTGTTGGGCAATCCCCGCTTCATGCCGCACCTGCATCTGCCGCTGCAAAGCGGCGCCGATTCGGTGCTGCGGCGCATGGCGCGGCGCTGCAAGACCGCCGAGTTTGAAGCACTGGTTCGGATGGCGCGGCAGGCCGCGCCGGATTTGAACATCACCACCGACATCATTGTCGGCTTCCCCGGCGAAAGCGAATCCGAATGGCAGGAGAGTCTGAGCTTCATCGAGCGCATGGGGTTTGGACACATCCACGTATTCAGCTATTCACCCCGGGAGGGCACCAAGGCAGCGACCTTACCCGACCCGATCGCCAGCCAAGTGAAAAAAGCCCGAAGCCAAGCGCTCCATGCGCTCGCGCAACGACAGAAGCAGGAGACGCTGTCGCGTCATTTGGGCCGCCGCATGGCGGTGCTGTGGGAGGAAAGCCGGGGGAGCGACAGCGAAGGCAGGCACCGGTACTTCGGTTACACGCCCAACTACCTGCGGGTGGAAACCACGGTGCCCGAAGGCAGCGAACTGAGCAACACCATTGCCGAGGCGCGCCTTATCGCCCTGGCGCCGGGCGGCGAGCATGTATGCGCGGTAGCACTGCCAGAATCAGCCTGACGCCGGCTTACAACGCCTCGCCTCGACGCTCCGCCTCCAGGATGTAGAGCGTGGCACCGATCACCGCGGCGGGCGGAATGAAGATGTTCAGCAATGGTATGGCCAGGCCCAGCATGACCGCGCCGCCGAACGCCAGCATATCCAGGCGTCGCTTTCTGACGACATCACGCTGCTCTTTGAACAGCAGCCCCCGTGCTTCCAAGGGATAGGCCATGTAGTCCAGGGAGAGACTCCAGGCACCGAACAGCATCCAAAGGAAGGGTGCAATGACGTTGATCAGTGGAATCAGGAACAGCGCCAACAAAGGCAGCGCGCGCAACGCAAAATAACCCAGCCGCCGCGACTCGGAAAACAGACTGGCGAGCGCACTATGCTCGGAGCCCGGAGCCGCTATCTGGCCGCTGGCCTGTAGTCGGCGCACCTGCTCGGTCAAGCGTCCATAAAGGGGCGAACCGAGGAGATTGGTCATCAACGTGAACGTAAAGAAGGCAGTGGCCAGGAGCAGAAGCGCGAACAACGGCCACAGCAACCACCGCAGCCAGTCCAGCCAGGCTGGAACCAACCAGTGCATGGCCGCCGTGAAATAACGGGAGGCGAGCCAGAAACCCGCCGAGTACAACACGACGTTGATCAGGATCGGAAACCACACGTAGCGCCGCAATCCCGGCGCATTCAAGAGCTTCAGGCCCTGAACCAGGAAAAGAAATGCGGCGGCGGGACCCACCGACCGGATAGGAATCTGCATGGAAGCGCGCAATGGGAAGAGAATAAGGGGCGGCAAGCACAAGTCTGGTTTTGGTCAGTAGAGGACCAGCCGCCGTGTAAGCGAGATTGAAGTTCGGCTCAGGTCACCTTGGGCGGCGGTTCACCCGCCCCTTTGAACAGGGAAGGGTTCATGCCGTGGCGGCTGAGCAACCGGTAAAATTCCGTTCGATTGCGTTTGGCGAGCTTGGCTGCCTGGGTAACGTTGCCATTGGTCATCTGTAGCAAGCGAACCAGGTAATTGCGCTCGAACTGGTCGCGCGCATCCTGAAGGGATTGAAACGAAGTGGGCTCCTCCTTCAGGGCACGCTGCACCAGTGTCACCGGAATCAGAGGGGTGGTCGCCAGGGCGATGCACTGTTCGACCACATTGCGTAACTGCCTGACATTGCCCGGCCAATCCGAGTTCACCAGGCATTCAATGGCTTCCGGCGAAAAGCCCTTGACCCGGTCACCGTAGGTCTCGGACAGATCCCTGAGAAAGTGCATCGCGAGCAGGGAGATGTCTTCACGGCGGCCCGCCAGGGAAGGCAGTTCGAATGTCACCACATTGAGGCGGTAATAGAGATCCTCGCGGAAATTGCCGTCCGCCATCGCCTGCTCCAGGTCGATATGGGTGGCGGAGATAATCCGTACATCCACCGGCTCGTCGCGCGTGCCGCCCACCGGGCGCACGACCATTTCCTGCAGGGCCCTCAGCAGCTTGACCTGTATGGCCTTGGGCATGTCGCCGATTTCGTCCAGAAACAGGGTACCGCCGTCCGCCGCTCGAAACAGGCCCAGGTGATCCCGGGTGGCGCCGGTGAACGCTCCCTTCTTGTGACCGAACAATTCCGATTCGAACAGGTTCTCCGGTATCGCGCTGCAATTGACCGCGACGAAGGGTCCCTCGGCACGCAGGCTGGCATCATGGATGGCACGCGCCAGCATTTCCTTGCCGCAGCCGCTCTCGCCGCGGATGAGAATACTCGCCTTGTTCTGCGCGACCCGGTGCGCCTGGCTGAGCAGTTCTTCCATGACCGCACTCTGGGTCACGATGCCGCACCGCCATTCGTCCGATACCGAGGACGCGGTATTGGTCAGGCCGATACGCATGGCTGCGTTCACCTGATTTACCAGTTCGTTCTTCTCGACTGGCTTGGAAATGAAGCCGAACACGCCACGCCGGGTCGCATCCACCGCGTCGCTGATGGTACCGTGGGCAGTCATGATGATAATCGGCAAGGTGGGATACTGCTCATGCAAGGCATCAAACAGGGCCAGTCCGTCCATGCCCTCCATGCGCAGGTCGGTCACCACCACATGGGGCCGGAAAATGGCGACACGTGACAGCGCCGCTGTCCCGCTAGGCACGGTTTCCAGTTCGAAGCCCGCGGACGTCAGGCGCAGGGCCAGAAGCCGCAGAAGGTCCGGGTCGTCATCGACCAACAAGACCCGTTTTCTATTTTCATTCATAGGCTTAGTTTCCATCTTGGGAACCGCCCAGGTTTTGTTCAATGGACTTGAGAGCATCGATCTTATCCTGTAATGACTTGATCTCGCTTTCGCGAGTCTTCATCTGCCGGCTCGTCGACTGCACCCGTTGATTCGTGACCCGTAGCTGCCGTTCCAGACTCTTACGTTGATCCATCTCGCGATCAAGGCGGCTCAGGATCTGCTCGATAAAGTCGAACAGACCGCGCGCGCGCTCATCGCTGATCTCCGTGCGCCTGGCCTTGATGCCCTCCATGGTCTTGGAGATGTCTCCACAATTCTTTAGCAATACCTGGGCCAAAAATAAATGGAGCTGTATGCCGATCCCTGGCTTGGACTTCTGCATTTCCAGCAAGCGCTCACACTCTTCCAGGCGCCGGGTTGGCGTCACCCGGGCCAGGGAAGCCGTGAAGTCCAACAAGGTCTCGCCATCGGCGCGCTCGTATAGATCAACCGGCGAGGGCGGCGGAGGCGGCGGCGGGGCGGGCTTCTTGACCAGGGTGCAAGCCGGGGCGGTGAACAGGAAAAGCACAAAAATCCAGGCAAACTGTCTCATCTAGGTGTCAAACTGAAGCGGAATTAATATTCGGATCCGGGCGCCGGTCTTTCTGCCCCGGGGTTCTAAGGCTTCCACCCTGCCTCGGTGGCTGGCGACACATTCGCTAACGATGGCCAGCCCGAACCCCGTGCCCTTGACGCCAACTTCCCTGGCCGCGCGGCCCTGGAAAAAGGGCTCGAACACATGGGCCCGCTCGTCCGGGTCGATTCCCGGACCGTCATCCTCGACCTCCAGCATCATGCTCTTGCCGTTCTTACCATTGCGGCTGAGGGTGATGGCAATTTCCCCTTCGGGAGGCGAGTATTTAACGGCATTGGACAGGAGATTGTCGACGATGGTCCGCAGTTGCTCCGCCTTACCCTGCACTTTCATCGATTCCAGTCGCTCTTTCACGACAATGTTTTTCGCGCGAAACTGGATCTGGTACTCGTTGAGCTGGTCCCGGATCAGTTCGGTCATGTCGACTTCCGCATATCCGGTCTGGTTGATACGCGCATTGAGCTGGCTGTAATTGAGCAGTTTGGCCAAAAGACCGTCGAGCCGCTGCGTGTTGCTGACCATGATCTGGGCAATTTCCCGCTGTTCGGGATTAAGTTCCCCCACCACCTCGTCGGCCAGCAACTCCGTCCCTTCGTGAATGGTGGCCAGAGGCGTCTTGATCTCGTGGGAGACATTGCGCATGAAGAGTTGCTTGGCTTCCTCCAGACTGCTCAAGCGGTTGCGCAACCACTCCAGCCGTTCACCCAGATATTCCAGGTCGCGGGGCCCCACAACGCGGATAGGATGGGAGAAATCGCCGCTCCCAAGGCTGCGGATGGCCTGGTCCATGCGCCGGATTGGCCGCACGATGAGGTAGACAAAGAACGAGATGAGGCCGAAAGATACCGGCAGCAAGAGCGAGGATTGCATGAACAGGCGCCGCTGGACTTCCCGCGAGCGATTGTCCAGATCGTGCGCTTCCTGGTCGACAAACTCCTGATAGCCGCTGGAAATCTGTCGCGCCTGCGCTGCCAGGGCGAGGAAGCTGTCGCCCACGGCCTTGCTGAGCGCATCCTGCTTGCCCTTGCGTTTCTCCTCCTTGACCCCGGCGGTGGGCCCGACCGCCGTAATCCGTTGAAAAACCGCGTGCTCCTGTTCACTCAACGCCCCCACCGCCGCGACCAGGGCATCGGTGGAGGGCAACTTGAGCAGGCTTGCGATAACCTCCTGGAAGCCCTGGTGGCTGTCCTCGTAGCCCTCGCGTGAGGTGTCGTCCTGCAGCACCAGGTATTGCTTGCCCTTGCGCTCGGTTTCGGTGAGACGTTCGATCAACATCCGGCTCTTCTGCGTCTGCTGAGCCACCTGGTAAACGGACTTCTGGGACATGACAGCCAGTTCCTCGACCGCGGAGGCAGCCGAGACGATCGCCATGATCAAGGGCAGCACCGCCAGCGCAAACCCGAGCAACACCAGGCGGCGCAGGGACAGGGAACGTAGAAATATGACCAGAAAAGACATAGGTGGAAACATTGCCATTGCATGGCGGGCGCCGCTGGAGCCGGACGGCGAACTGGCGCGACCGGCACCCCGTTCAGGCCATCCGCCCTGTCGCTCTGTCACGACAACGTTCAGCTCGCGCGACACCTGAGGGCAACAAAGGTGGAGCACGCGGGCTTCAACGCCTTAAAATAGCACGGCGGGGTGAAATAGTCGCCACCGCATACACCGACGGCGCAGCCGCACACATGACCTGAGCCATGGCCAACAATCTGATGCTACGCAGCCTCTCTATTCTCCTCTTCGTGGGAATTTGGGAGATTGCGGCCAGAGCGGCGCACTCGCCCGCTCTTCCGACACCCTTTGACGTGTTGACGGTGTTCGGCCAGGAAGTGCGGAGCGGTGAATTGCCCTACCACCTGGGCATGACCTTGGGCCGGCTAGCAGCCAGCTTCCTCCTGGCCATGTCGCTGGGCAGCGGCATTGGCCTGCTGCTCGGCCGTCACGAGGCCTACAACCGGTTCTTCGACAGCTGGTTGCTGATCTTCCTCAATATACCGGCGTTGGTCAGCATCATTCTGTGCTATGTCTGGTTCGGACTGTCTGAAGCGGCCGCCATCACCGCCGTGGTGATCAACAAGTTGCCCACCGTGGTGGTCACCCTGCGGGAAGGAGCCCGGAGCCTGGACCGTGATCTCATGGAAATGGCGCAGGCTTATCGCTTCGGCCGTCTCAAGACCTTACGCCACGTGACCTTGCCGCAGTTGTTCCCTTTTTTCCTGGCCGCTGGGCGCAATGGCCTCGCCCTGATCTGGAAGATCATCCTGGTGGTTGAACTGCTCGGCCTGAGCAACGGCATGGGCTATCAGCTCCACCTGTTCTTCCAGATGTTCAATGTATCGGCCATTCTGGCCTACACCCTGGCCTTCATCATCGTCATGCAGGTGATCGAGACCGCGATGATGAAGCCCCTGGAACGGCGCGCGGCGCAGTGGAAGCGATGAAGTCCATCCAGATACGCATCGATCGCAAAACCTACAGCAACGGAGCGCACTCGGTCGACCCAGTGATCATCCGCGATCTGCGGATCAGCCTGTCGGACGGGGAGTTTGTCTGCCTGGTCGGACCATCCGGATGCGGTAAAACTACTCTGCTGAATATTCTCGCCGGCCTCGACCCTGATTTCGAAGGCACGATCCGATCCACGCCCGATAACCATCGTCCGCGGATGGCCTACGTGTTCCAGAACCCGCGCCTGCTGCCGTGGCGCACGGTCCGCCAGAATGTCGAACTGGCGCTTTCCGAACCGGTTGACCCTGACCTAATCGAGCATCTCCTGCAAGCCATGGACGTGGCCCAGGTGCAGCATCAGTACCCGCAGCGCCTCTCCGTGGGTATGAGCCGCCGCGTGGCTCTGGTGCGCGCCTTCGCCACCCAGCCCGAACTGCTGCTCATGGACGAGCCTTTCGTCTCCCTGGACGCCCCCACGGCCCGTCGGGTGCGGCAATTGCTGGTGCGGGTCTGGCGCGAAAGACCGCACACCGTGTTGTTCGTCACCCATGACCTGCGGGAGGCGATCTCACTGGCCGACCGCCTGATCTTCCTCAGCAGCCACCCCATGATGACGGCGGCGGAGGTGCCGGTCACTCTGGAACCTGAGGCACGCCAGGATCTCGTCCGCATCGATGGCTTTCATCAGGAACTGCTCGCCGCACATCCGGCCCTCGCGCACCTGTTATGATTCTGCCCGATACCACGTCGCACAGCATCGGCCCGGTCATCCCCGCGGCTGCACACCGACGCAGGCCGGCTTCTGCCGATGCAAGCCTTACGGACTGGGTTGAAATCGTCCCGGGTCGGCGGCATATTAGAGTTTGATTAAATTGAAGCGGGAGCCTCCCATGACCACCCATCGCATCGTTCGCATCGTCGCTGGATTTTTCGTCCTGCTGTCCCTGAGCCTCGGCGTGGAGGCCAGCCCTGTCTATGTCAGTTCCTACTGGCTGTGGTTCACCGCCTTCGTCGGCGCCAACCTGTTCCAGAGCGGATTCACCCAGTTCTGTCCCCTCGACATGATCCTGAAGAAACTCGGCGTCCCGGAAACCTGCGGGCAAGCACCGGCCAAGTCCTGAGACCACCCATGAACAAAGTCGTGATGTACAGCACGGCCATCTGCCCCTTCTGCCTGATGGCCGAGCGCCTTCTGCGCAGCAAGGGTGTAGAGGACATCGAGAAAATCCGCGTGGACCTCGATCCCCAATTACGCGTGGAAATGATGGAGAAAACCCGCCGGCGCACGGTGCCTCAGATTTATATCGGCGACACCCATGTGGGCGGATTCGATGATCTGGCGGCCCTGGACCGTGCCGGAAAACTGGACGCCCTGCTGCATCCTGCCGACTGATCTTCGGAGTGCGACATGATCCTTGTCTGCCCGCGTTGTGGAGTGACCAATCGGCTTCCCGAGGCCCGTCTCAGTGACCAGCCCGTGTGCGGCAAGTGTCGCACGCGCCTGCTTCCGGGCGCGCCGATCGAGTTGACCGAAACCCGCTTTGCAAACTACGTGGGCAAGAGCGAACTGCCTGTCATAGTGGACTTCTGGGCGGCCTGGTGCGGCCCGTGCAAGATGATGGCCCCGATATTCACTGCGACCGCCGCGGAGTTCGCTGCTCAGGTCCTGTTCGCCAAAGTGGATACCGAAGCCGAACCGGGCCTGGCCCAGCAGTTTGGCATACGCAGCATACCGACGCTGGTGCTGTTCCGCGGGGGACGGGAAGCCAAGCGCGTCAGCGGCGCGATGAATGGCAGTCAGCTTCGCGCCTGGCTTGCCGGTGAAGCCAAGGCGTGAACACAGGCCTCAGCCGTTTTTAAAGAGGGCGCGAAAGTTGCGGTTGCTGACTTCCGCAACGGCCTCTTCCGAGCTTTCCCGCAACTCAGCCACAAAGCGCGCCACGTGCCGCACATACTGGGGATAGTTGGGCTTTCCGCGGTGCGGAATGGGTGCCAGGTAAGGCGAGTCCGTTTCGATGAGGAAGCGCTCCTCCGGCACCTTGCGCGCAACCTCCTGGATTTGAGCGGCGTTGCGGAAGGTGACGATGCCGGAGAAGGAAATATGGAAGTTCAGGTCCAAAGCCTGCCGGGCAGTCTCCCAATCCTCGGTGAAGCAATGGAACACGCCACCCACCTCGGCGGCATTCTCCTCCCTCAATATCCTCAAGGTGTCCGCCCGCGCCTCGCGGGTATGCACGATCAGGGGCTTTCCACAGGCCCGGGCGGCCCGGACATGGGTGCGCAAACGCTCATGCTGCCACCCTAGGTCGCCCTCGCTGCGAAAGTAATCCAGGCCGGTCTCGCCGATCGCCACCACTTTGGCATGGGCGGCCAGCTTCACCAACTCTTCCGCGTCAGGCTCGCGGCAGTCCTGCTCGTTGGGATGCACGCCGACGGATACGGAAATGCAGTCATACGCTTCCACCTGGCTCAGCATGGCCGGATAGACCTCCAGGCTGATGGATACGCAGAGCATGTGCTCGATGCCCTGTTCTTTGGCGTCTTCAACGAAGGCGGCGAAATCGTTCTTGAAGGGACCCAGATCGAGGCGGTCCAGGTGGCAGTGGGAGTCGATCAGCATGCTGGAGAGTGTGCGCTTGGTTGGCCCGCAGGTGCGCGCCGCGCAGGCCATTCGGGCGGATGTCTACATGGTGTGGGTCGGACGGTCGCTTTCCACGGCGCCGGCCAGATAGTTCTCGATGCGGCTGCGGGTGGTGCCCCCATCCTGTTCGCTGAATTGTACCCCGATGCCGGTGGAGCGGTAACCCTCGGAACCCTTGGGCGTGATCCAGATGATCTTGCCGGCCACCGGAATACGGTCGGTTTCCTCCATCAGGTTGAGCAGCATGAACACTTCATCCCCCAACTGATAGGGCTTGTTGGTGGGTATGAACAAGCCCCCATTTTTGACGAAGGGCATATAAGCCGCATAGAGCGCATTCTTGTCGCGGATGGTCAGAGACAGGATGCCTTGGCGCGCCGGTGTCTGGGCTTCACTCATGATGTCGTGTCCGTTGTCAGCCCTTGGTCGCCAGTCGCGACCAGTGGATCAGTATTTCTTCCAGAACCATTTGTCGGTTAGCCTGGCCCGCCAGCCGCCTGCGGCCCTGGCCAATGATATCCCGCAAGCGGAATAGCTGCCTTAATTCTAGCCGCGACGCCAGGCCCTGCAAGCCCTCGCGCAGATCGGAATTGTCAAGGTAGCCGCAGTCCGGCGCGGCGCGCAGCCGGACCAGATCGCAGGTCCAGCTGTTCAGCCAGTCAACCAGTTGTTCGCCGGGATGCTTCTGCCAGGCCTCCGCGGCGAGCACCGGATCCGACTGACCGGCCGCGACCTCGCTCCAGAGGCGAAAGAAACCTGCACGTGACCGGATCAAATCGTCCGCCTTGAACGCCAGCGCCTTGAACGGCCCGCCTTGGGCCAGGGACAAGAGGACCTGGGCATCCTCGCCGCAGCCGTTGACCGTGAGCCATCGCAATGCCTCCGCGCGTCCCGGCGTGGCGATATCCAGACGCTGACAGCGGCTGCGAATGGTTGCCGGCAGTTGGTCCTGCACCTCGCTGATCAAAAGCAGACTTGTGTGCTCATCGGGCTCTTCCAGAGTCTTCAGCAGACTGTTGGCCGCCGCCACTGTCATCTGCTCCGCCGGGCTCAGGATCACCACTCGCCGTCCGCTATACTGCGGCGTCAGGGCCAGCAGCCCGATCAGTCCGCGAATACCGTCCACCGTAATGGGTTTACCGGGCTCAGCCGGTTCAATCCGCAGGTAGTCGGGATGATTGCCCGCCTCGACCAACTGGCAGGCCGGACAGTGCCCGCAGGCGTATGCGCCCACGGGGTCGCGGCACAACAGCCGGCGCGCATAGGCATCCGCCATACGGCCTTTGCCCAGGCCTTCCTTACCTGAAAGCAGCAGCGCCTGCGGCACGCGTCCTGCATCGACGTAGGACGCGAGCAGAGACCATGGCGTAGCCAGCCAGGGACAGTTCTCGAAGCGCAACCCGTTCACAAGGCCTCGATGCAGCGCAGGATCTGATCCTGCACGGCTGGTAGGGCCTGGCTGGCGTCGATCAGTCGGATACGCTGCGGTACGCTGCGCGCGCGCGCCAGATACGCCTCGCGGATGCGACGGAAGAAGTCCAGGTCTTCCGATTCAAAACGGTCCGCAGCGCCGCGGCGCTTTGCCCGGGCCAGCCCGACTTCGACCGGCGCATCGAACAACAGGGTCAGATCCGGCTCCAGTTCCTGTTGCACATAGCGCTCCAGGCTGGCGATGACGGCCGCGTCGATGCCACGCCCGCCACCCTGGTAGGCATAACTGGCATCGGTGAAGCGGTCGCTCACCACCCAGTCGCCGTTTTCAAGCGCTGGCCGAATCACGTCCTGCACATGCTGGGCGCGGGCCGCAAAAACCAGCAGCAGTTCCGTCGGCGGAGACACCTGTCCGTCTCCCAGCAGGATGGCCCGCACCTGCTCTCCCAGCGGCGTGCCGCCCGGCTCCCGCGTCACGATGACCCGCCTGCCACGCCGTTCCAGGCATTCCTTGACGAAGGCCAGGTTGGTACTCTTGCCCAGGCCCTCGCCGCCCTCCAGGGTGATGAACTTTCCTTTACTCATGCTTGCGCGCCTTCTGGAACTGCTCCACGAAGTGCCGGTGCTCGTCCAGGGACCTGGAGAACACATGGGTGCCATCGCCGCGAGAAACAAAATACAGGCTGTCACCCGGCTCGGGGTGCAGCGCGGCATGGATGGCCTGGGCGCCGGGACAGGCGATGGGCGTGGGCGGCAGCCCCGGACGCACATAGGTGTTATAGGGCGTGTCCTGAACCAGGTCTGCGCGCCGGATGTCGCCCATGAAACTGTCCCCCATCCCGTAGATGACGGTTGGGTCGGTCTGCAAGAGCATGCCCTGAGCCAGCCTGCGCGTGAACACCCCTGCAATGCGCGCCCGTTCCTCGGGACGTCCTGTCTCCTTCTCGACGATGGATGCCATGATCAAGGCCTGGTAAGGCGTCAGCCAGGGCAAACCCTCGGCTCGGCCCCGCCATTCCTCGTCCAACACCGTTTGCATTCTGCGATAGGCGCGCCCCAGGATGGCCAGGTCCGACATGCCCTTGGTATAGAAATAGGTGTCGGGGTAGAACAGACCCTCCGGGTGCTGGCCGGGCGCCCCCAGCAGGGTCATGACCTCAGCGTCCGATTTGCCGGCTAATTGCTGTTCGAGACCCGGCTCCTGCTGCAGCCGTTCGCGCATCTGCCGGAAACGCCAGCCTTCGACGAAGGTCACCGCATGCTGGCGGACCTTGCCGGCAACCAGCATGGACACCAGATCTCGGACAGTGATCGCGGGCGGGACCTCATACTCACCGTACTTGATCCGTGCCGCCGCACCGGAAGACACCAGGTAATAGCGGAACCAGCGCGGTTTGCGCACCAGGCCCAGGCCTGCCAACTGATCGGCGACCGCACTGTACCCCTGCCCTTTGCCGACCTCGAACACCACCGGGGAAGCGTTTCCCAACAGCGTGTCCGGGTAATCACGGTAGTCCATCCACAACCAGCCAATTAGGAAGCTGGCCGAGATAAAGACAAGACCGATCAGGCGGGACACGTCGCTTCCTCCAGCAGGGTATCCGCGATTCGGGCAGCCATCCAGCGCGTGAGCCGGCCCACGGCAAATGCACGACCGTCCAGTTCGCGGATCGGCCAAAGGCCGATGACGCTGTTGGTGAGGAACAGTTCATCCGCCGCCAAAATCGACTCAGGCCTGAATCGCCCCTCGTCCACGATCAGCCCCTCCGCCGCAGCCAGCCGCAACACATGGGTGCGCATCACGCCACGCACGCCGCAACGGTCGAGCTTGGGCGTCAACAGCCTTCCGCCCATGCGCAGAAACAGGTTGCTCATGACGCCCTCGACCACGAAGCCTTCGCTGTCGCATAGCAGGCCTTCACGGATATCCTCCTCGTCCCATTCCATCCTGGCAAGCACCTGCTCCAAACGGTTGAGGTGCTTGATGCCTGCCAGCGCGGGATTGATGCCGAGGGTGGCGCTGCAGAATCGCGCCCGGATGCCAAGCACGGCGGCGTCTTCCGGATAGTCGGGTAAGGCGTGCCAGCGCAGGACGCGGGTAGCATGCGCCTCGGCCGGGATACGGTAACCGCGGCCGCCGCTGCCACGCGTCAGCATGATCTTGAGCACCCCATCGCCGTTGGCCTCGGCCAACAGCTTACTTTCGGCCGCAAGAACCGTGTTTCCGGGAAAGGGAATTCTGAGGCGCTCGGCATCGGACGCCAAACGGTCCAGATGCAGCGGTAGCAGCAGGGGACGCCGGCCGGCGATGCGCAAAGTCGTGAACACCCCGTCGCCGTACTGGAATCCGCGGTCAGTCAGATCGACTGAAACAGCTTCCGAGCCATTGATCAGGGCTGTCTCGCTAGAGCGCATCGCTTGCCGCCGCAGGATGGTTCACACAACTTCGCTTGAACGCTGAGCGCTCGCGGGAGGCGCGGGCGCACGATAAGCTTTCCATGCCTTGAGGCATGAAGGCCCGGAGCCTCGAACGGCTCCGGGTGGAACTCCGCCGGATCAGGCGAAACGGCGGAAGATCAGGGTACCGTTGGTGCCGCCAAAGCCGAACGAATTGGACATCACCACGTCCAGTTTGGCCTGGCGGGCCGTATGCGGCACATAATCCAGATCACACTCCGGATCCTGGTCGTCCAGGTTGATAGTCGCGGGAATCACCTGGTCGCGCAGGGCCAGCACGGAAAATATGGCTTCCACGCCGCCAGCGGCGCCCAGCATGTGACCCGTCATGGACTTGGTGGAACTCACCGGCGTGTGGTATGCCGCTTCGCCCAAAACCGCCTTGATCGCCTTGGTTTCCGCCAAATCACCAGCGGGTGTGGACGTGCCGTGCGCGTTGATGTAATCCAGCTGATCGCCGTTCAGACCCGCATCCCGCAGGGCGTGGCGCATGCAGCGCGCGGCACCCTCGCCACTCTCCGGGGGCTGCGTCATGTGGTAGGCATCACCGCTCAGTCCGTAACCGATGAGCTCGGCATAGATGCGGGCACCGCGCCGGGTAGCGTGTTCCAGTTCTTCCAGCACCAGCACGCCCGCGCCGTCGCTGAGCACGAAACCGTCACGGTTCCGATCCCAGGGCCGGCTGGCTTTCTGGGGATCATCATTGCGGCGCGAGAGGGCGCGCGCCGAGGCGAATCCGCCAAGGGCCGTCGGAGACGTGGCCATCTCCGCGCCACCCGCCACCATAACGTCGGCATCACCGTAGCTGATGAGGCGAAAAGCGTCGCCGATGGAATGGGTCGCTGTGGCGCAGGCCGTGACAATAGCGAAGTTCGGCCCCTTCAGCCCATACTTGATGGACAAATTCCCCGAGATCATGTTGATGATGTTGCTGGGAACGAAGAACGGCGAGATCTTGCGCGGCCCGCCCTTGAGGAAGGCACTGTG
Organism: Methyloterricola oryzae; assembly: GCF_000934725.1. NCBI lineage: Bacteria > Pseudomonadati > Pseudomonadota > Gammaproteobacteria > Methylococcales > Methylococcaceae > Methyloterricola > Methyloterricola oryzae. Next base: position 317,767 of record NZ_JYNS01000002.1, on the reverse strand, counting down.
CCCGTTCTCGATGCCGGTGATACCACCGATGCCCGAGCCGATCACCACGCCGATGCGATCCGCATTGGCTTCTGTCACCTCAAGGCCGGCGTCATCGAAGGCCTGACTACCGGCTGCCATTCCGTAATGGATGAAGGTATCCATCTTCTTGGCGTCCTTGTCCGGGATATAGGCCATCACGTCAAAGTTTCTCACCGAACCGCCGAAGCGGGTGGAAAAATCGCTGACATCAAAATGTTCGATGGGTCCTATACCGCTCTTGCCATTGAGCACATTCTCCCAGGACTCCGCCACGTTCAACCCGACCGGGCATACCATCCCCATACCGGTCACTACAACACGTCTCTTGTTCAACGAAATTCCTCAGGAAGGAAAAACCACGGCTGCAAAAAACAACGCCCCACGGGGACCTGCGTCCCCATGGGGCGTCAGCCGCGAAATCAAAGGTGGGATTCGATGTAATCGATCGCCTGCTGGACGGTGGTGATCTTCTCGGCATCCTCGTCCGGGATTTCGCATTCGAATTCTTCCTCCAGAGCCATCACGAGTTCAACCGTGTCCAAGGAATCGGCTCCGAGATCGTCGACGAAAGAAGCCTCGTTGGAGACTTCCTCTTTCACGCCCAACTGCTCGGCTACGATCTTTTTAACACGCTCTGCAACGTCACTCATTGTCTTATATCCTCGATGTTTCTCTTGAATTTAGCGTTTGGGAAATTGTAATTTGAAATCCGGTCAAAACAAACTTTGCGCGAAACCGGCCATTTAATTCTTGTATTTCCGCCCATCGGGTCCGGGCTCCCCAAAAGCGGCGTAACAATAGCACGATCGAGGATGATAGTGAACGTTTTGCACAAATTGCCACTCATCCCCGACACTTGACCGTCTAGGCCATATACATGCCGCCGTTGACGTGCAGGGTCTCCCCGGTGATGTAGCCCGCCTGATCGGAGCACAGAAAAGCGACAGCCGCGGCAATTTCCTCCGACTCACCCAGGCGCGCCAGCGGAATGGACGAAAGCAGGGCCTTCTTGTGCTCCTCCGGCAACGAACGGGTCATGTCGGTATCGATGAACCCCGGCGCCACGGCGTTGACCGTGACATTGCGGGAGCCCAATTCACGCGCCAGCGACTTGGTAAAACCGATGACGCCAGCCTTGGCCGCCGCATAGTTGGCCTGACCCGCGTTGCCCATGGCGCCGACCACCGAGGTGATACTGACGATGCGCCCATGGCGGGCCTTGACCATGCCACGCAGACAGGCCTTGCTCATGCGGTAGACCGAGGTGAGATTGGTCTGGATGATGGCATCCCACTCCTCGTCCTTCATCCGCATCATCAGGTTGTCCCGGGTAATGCCGGCGTTGTTGACCAGGATGGTGGGAGCCCCGAATTCCTCTGACACCGCCTTGACGAAGGCCTCCACGGCCTCGCTGTCGGCCACGTCCAGCACCATGCCCTTGCCTTTCAGGCCGGCATTGGCCAACGCCTCCGAGATGCTATCGGCGCCACCCTGCGTGGTCGCCGTGCCCACCACCGTATGTCCATCGGCCGCCAGGCGCATGGCGATGGCCCGACCGATACCCCGGCTGGCGCCGGTCACTATTGCTACTTGAGCACTCATTTCACAAGCTCCACGGATTTAGCCAGGGAATCGGGGCTGAACAGCGCCTCGAAGCGCGGCCCCTCCACGATGCGCTTGCCCAGTCCCATCAGCACTTTGCCAGGCCCGCATTCCACGAAACGGTGAGCGCCCTGCTCATGCATGAATCGAACCGAATCGGACCAACGCACGGAGCCACACAACTGTTTCGCCAGCACTGCTCGGATCACCTCCGGGGCGGCATGGCTGACCACGTCCACATTGTGCACGACCGGAATCTTGGGGGTCTCGACCGCCACCGCCTCCAGCGCCGCACGGAAACGTTCGGACGCTTCCTCCATCAGAGGACAGTGCGAGGGCACGCTCACCGGCAACAAGACCGCGCGCTTGGCGCCTTGCTCCTTGGCGGCTTCGATCAGGCGGTTCACCGCGGCAGCATGCCCCGCCACCACGATCTGGCCAGGCGAATTGAAGTTGGCCGGCGCAACCAGCTCCGCGTCGGACGATATCTGGCTGCACAGCCCGACCACTTGCGGATCGTCCAGGCCCAGGATGGCCGCCATGGCGCCTACCCCGGCCGGAACGGCCGACTGCATCAGTCGGGCGCGCTCACGCACCAGGCCGATGGCGGCGGCGAACTCGATGGATTCGGCGCACACCAGGGCCGTGTATTCGCCCAGGCTGTGGCCGGCCATCCACCCGGGCAGCACCGGTGAGCATTTTCGCCACACCCGCCAGGCCGCAACCCCCGCCGCCAGCATGGCGGGCTGGGTGTTCTCGGTGAGATTGAGTTGTTCCGCCGGGCCTTCACTGGTCATTTTCCAGAGGTCGATCCCCAGCACCTGCGAAGCCTCGGCAAAAGTCGCCTGCACTTCCGGGTGCTCGGCCGCCAGTTCCTTGAGCATGCCCACGCTTTGGGAACCCTGCCCCGGAAACAGGAAGGCCAGGCCGTTGTCTAGCACTGTTGTCATTGTTTTTCTCCCTTCAGAAGCGGATCAGGGCGGAACCCCACGCGAAACCGCCGCCAAATGCTTCCACCAGAACATTGTGTCCGCGCTGGATGCGGCCGTCGCGCACGGCCTCATTCAAGGCCAGGGGGACCGAAGCGGACGATGTGTTGCCTTGATCCTCGATGGTCACCACCACCTGCTCCATGGACATGCGCAGTTTCTTGGCCGTGGCGGCGATGATGCGGATATTTGCCTGATGGGGCACCAGCCAGTCCACATCGGCTTTGGTGAGACCGTTGGCATCCAGGGTCTCGTCGACGATGCGGCCGAGGGTATTGACGGCGATCTTGAAAACCTCGTTGCCCTGCATCTTGATGAATCGCTCGCCTTCATCCCCCTCCAACCCCCAGTTGGGCAGGTAGAGCAGGTCCTGGTACTGGCCATCGGAACAGATATGGGTGCTGAGAATGCCCGGTTCATCCGAGCCCTCCAGCACCACCGCGCCGGCGCCGTCGCCGAACAGGATGCAGGTGGCGCGGTCGCTCCAGTCCACCAGGCGCGAATTGATCTCGCTGCCCACCACCAAGGCACGTTTGGCGAACCCCGTACGGATGTATTGATCGGCGATGCTCAGGGCGAAAATAAAGCCGGAACACGCCGCCTGGATGTCGAAGGCGGCACACTGCCGGATGCCGAGGCGTTGCTGCAGCAAACAAGCGGTGCTGGGAAACACCCGATCGGGCGAACTGGTGGCCAGGATGATGAGATCCACGTCTTGGGGCTGCAGTCCAGCGGCCTCGATGGCCTGGCGGGCCGCGATTTCACCCATGCTGGAGGCGGTTTCGTCGTCGCCGGCGATATGGCGGCAGCGGATGCCGGTGCGCTCCATGATCCACTCGTCCGATGTGTCAACCATGCGCGCGATGTCATCATTGGTCCTGACGTTCTCCGGAAGATAGCCGCCGGTGCCGGTGATGCGCGAGAACCGACTCACGCGCTCTGCCTCTGGTCTTCGGCAAAGATCTCCGCGACCCGTTCCCCGATGCGCGCCGGCACCGCCTTCTCGATCTCCAGCACCGCAATCTCGATGGCACGGGCGAAAGCCGTGCGATCCGCATTGCCGTGGCTCTTCACGACGATGCCGCGCAGGCCCACCAGGCTGGCACCGTTGTACTGGCGCGGATCGAACCGCTTGCGGAAGGAGCGCAACACCGGCAGGGCGATGAGACCGGCCAGTTTGGTCAGTACGTTGGCCGAGAACGCTTCCTTCATGGTGTGACTGATCAGCTTGGCCACGCCTTCGCTGGTCTTCAGCGAAACATTACCCACGAAGCCGTCCGTCACCACGATATCCACGGTACCCGTGAATAGGTCATTGCCTTCCACATAGCCAATGAAATTGATGTGGGAGCCTGCTATCAGACGCGCCGCCTGCTTCACCTGTTCATTGCCCTTGATCTCTTCCTCGCCGATGTTGAGCAGGCCGACGGTGGGATTGGGAATATCCTCGACCGCCCGCACCAGCTCGTAACCCATCACCGCGAACTGCCGCAGGTGCTCAGCGCTGCAATCCACGTTGGCGCCCAGATCCAAGACATGGGTATGCCCCTTGAGCGAGGGGACGGTTGCGATGATGGCAGGCCGGTCGATGCCAGGAATCGTCTTGAGCACGAACTTGGCTATCGCCATCAAGGCGCCGGTGTTGCCGGCGCTGACGCAGGCCCCGGCGACGCCCTCTTTCACCAGATTGATGGCGACGCGCATGGAGGAGTCTTTCTTTCCGCGCAAGGCCTTGGAAGGCGCCTCGTGCATTTCCACCTGCTCCGAGGCGTGATGCACGGTGAGACGGTTGCCGAAGCCGGTCTCGGCCCCCTTCAGGTGATCCTTCAGCTTTGCCTCGTCACCCACCAAAATCAGGCGCAATGCCGGATAACGGCCCAGAATGTCGAGTGCCGCCGGCACCACAACCTGTGGACCGTGGTCCCCACCCATCGCATCCAGCGCAATGGTCATCGCACTCATGGCTGAACAACCCTATGAACTAGCGTACAGAAATTTGGCATCTCGAATTCGCAAAGTACGGTGCGCCGGCCGCCATCCGTCAAAGCCGGCCAACGGGAAAGGGCAAAAGGGGACGCGAGTGGAGCGATTTATTCTTCGACTTCAGCCACGTCTTCCTTGCCGGCAACCACCTTACGACCGCGGTAGTAACCATCGGGGCTGACGTGATGACGCAGATGGGTTTCGCCGGTCGAAGGCTCGATGGACAGCGCGTTGGCCGTCAGGGCATCGTGGGAACGGCGCATGCCGCGCTTGGAACGGGTCTTTCGGTTCTGTTGTACTGCCATGGAATTACTCCGGTTAACGTTATGGGTTGGTTGTCAATTCAGCTTCTTCCAGTCCGCGAGCTGGGCGAAAGGGCTTTTGGCGCCGCTTGTTGCCGGCGCCTCCTCGCGCTGCTTCTTGCCGCCACAGTGCGCGTGCTGCGGTATGGGCGGCACCGCCAGGATCAGTTCATGCTGAGCGAGGTCGATGAGCTCAACCTCATCACTCTCCAGCAGCAGGGGCTCCAGGTCATCCGGCAACAGATTGGCCTCGTCGATGGAGCGCACCACGGCAAGCGTGACCTCGGTTTCCACCGGCCAGATCATGGGTTCCAGGCAGCACTGGCACTGCAGCGTCAGCTCCGCCACCACCTTGACGCGCACCACGGCGCGTCGGCCCTGCCGATCGAACTGCAGGTCCACCCTCGCCTCACCAGCATCATTCATGAGAAGATCAGCCAGTTGGCTCATGCGCGCCAGACTGATGGTGCCAGCCAGTCGCCGCCGCTTCTCCGCAAAGGCTAGAGGGTCGACGAAATCGGGTAGGTGCTCGGACATAATCGCGGAATAATACCGAGAACCGCCCAAAACTGTCAAAATTATCTGCCTTTTAGACCGCATCCCCCATCCAAGGAATCGCACTTCACATGCAGACTCCCCTCCCCCGCTCCCTGGTGCTCGCTTCCAGTTCGCCGCATCGCCGCCAGGTGTTGGCAAAACTGGGGCTGCCGTTCGAGACGGCAGTTCCCCATGTCGACGAAAGCACCCTTGCTGGCGAAACACCGGAACGCCTGGCCCTTCGACTTGGCCTGCAGAAGGCCCAAGCCCTTCAAGAGCAATTCCCGGATGCCCTGATCATCGGTTCGGACCAGGTGGCGCTCCTGAATGGCCGACAGCTGTGCAAACCGGGAGGCGCCGATGCTGCATTCGAGCAACTGAGGCGTGCTTCGGGCCAATGCGCGGAGTTTCTGACCAGTATCTGTGTGCTGGATACCGCAAGCGGTCAGTCTCGACACGATCTCGACCGCACCCGAGTCTATTTCCGCCGTCTCGATGATGCTCTAATCCGCCGCTATGTGGAACGCGAGCAGCCCTACGACTGCGCCGGCAGCTTCAAGTCGGAAGGCCTGGGCATTGCACTATTTCAGCGCCTGGAGACGGAAGACCCCAATGCCCTGGTCGGCCTGCCCCTCATCCGACTGGTGCGGATACTCGAGCAATTCGAGGTTTCCGTCCTGTGACCGGAAGGGCCGCTTAAAAACACGGCATCAAGGCCAAACCGTGGTGGGCCTTCGTTCTCTATCCGCCGTAATGTTGCCTTAAGCAAACCCTGCGATTCTGCACTCCCCGCAAGCGACGGAGAGTTCCATGAATCGAGTAGCCTATCCTTTATTGATGAGGCCCCAAAATACCCTCCTGGTATTTCGGGCCGACGCCAAGGTCGTAACACGGCCGACCTTGGCTGACGCGGCCTCTGGCCGCGCCGGGGCATCCCTGCCCCGCATTAACCCGGCCAATTTGAGGGCCGGGATAATAATCCTACTTCTGATGGCCGGTAACGGCTCAGCGGCACAGCAGCCGGACGACATCCTGGACAGATACGCAAACGAATCCAAGGCGAGCGCTACGGGATTCGTCGGCTTCGACGCTCAGACCGGAGAGCGCTTCTTCCAGGAGCCCCACGGGGACTGGAGCTGCGCCACCTGCCACACCAAAAATCCGATGGGTCCTGGCAGGCATGCGGTGACCAGCAAGGCGATAGCCCCCCTGGCGCCATCGGCCAACCCCGAGCGCTTCACGGATGCCCGCAAGACCGAAAAATGGTTCAGGCGCAATTGCAATGATGTGCTCAAGCGGGCTTGCACGCCCCGCGAAAAAGGCGATGTTCTAACCTATCTGCTAAGCCTTCAACAGGTGAAGCCATGAAACTCCCACTCAGCGTCCTGATGACTGTTCTATTGTTTGCTGCTGTCGAGGCTGCAGCCAGCGGCGGTAAGCAGCTCCCGCCGGATCCACGATACACGGAGGAATGCGGAACCTGTCATGTTCCCTACCCTGCGCGCTTGCTCCCTGCATCCTCGTGGCGCGCCTTGCTTGCAGGCCTGGACCGCCACTTCGATTCCGATGCCAGCCTGGAGCCTGACGTGCAGCGCCAGATCCAGGCCTATCTGGAGCAGGGCGCGCGGCGCGAACCGAATCCGCCCCCGGCGCAGCCGCTACTCCGCATTACCGAATCGCGCTGGTTTCTCCACGAGCACGACGAAGTGCCAAAGCGCGTCTGGGACGCCGTGAAGAAGCCTTCCAATTGCGGTGCCTGCCACCTCGGAGCCGGAAACGGCCGCTTTTCCGAACATGATGTTCAACTCCCTACACCCTGAGGAGTAAATTTCCATGAATACCGTCATAGTCTGGGACTTTCCCACCCGTATATTCCACTGGTCCCTGGTTGCCAGCTTCACCGGACTGTTCATCACGGGCGACAGCGAGCGCTGGCGCGATCTGCATGTCCTGCTGGGCTACATGGTGGCAGGGCTGCTCTGCTTCCGGATCGCGTGGGGCTTCCTGGGTTCCCGCTATGCGCGCTTCGGTGATTTCCTGAAGGGGCCCGCTGCCATCAAGGAATATCTAAAATCACTTCTTTCCGGACGGCCGCAACGGCACTTGGGCCACAACCCGGCCGGCGCCCTCGCCATCATCCTGCTGATCGGACTGGGCCTCATCAGTTCCCTGACTGGCTGGCTGGTGTACGAGGAACTGGGCCCCGAGTGGCTGGAGGAAGTGCACGAAGTGGCCGCAAACGCCATGCTGGCCGTCGTTATCGTGCATGTGCTCGGCGTGCTGGCGAGCAGTTGGATACATCAGGAGAACCTGATCAAGGCAATGATCACCGGACGCAAGCCAGGCGAAGCCGGGAACGGCATCGGCCGCACCTATCCGATAGTCGGCGCGCTGTTGATCGCCGCCATGGCGGCACTGTGGACCTGGGCGCCGGTGGACCAAATCGGACCGGGCGGACTGCTTCAAGGCAGCATGTCCGACCAAGTCGATTCCGGCGATGACGATGACGATTGACCCCGCCGACCGGCCTGTCTGATGAGAATCCTCCTGGTGGAAGATGACACCCTGCTGGGCGATGGCTTGCAGGCCGGCTTGAAACAGGCGGCTTTCGCTGTCGACTGGGTTCGGGACGGAATCGCGGCGCGCCTCGCCCTGGAGGCCGAGCCCTTTGCGGCGGTGGTGCTGGATCTAGGATTACCCCGGCTTTCCGGGCTGGATCTGCTGCGCCACCTGCGGAGCGCCGGAAACGCCGTGCCGGTGCTGATCCTGACCGCCCGCGACGCCGTGGAAGACCGCATTGCCGGGCTGGATGCGGGCGCGGACGATTACCTGGTCAAACCCTGCGACCTCGGTGAACTGGCGGCGCGCCTCAGGGCATTGCTCAGGCGCGCCGTCGGGCAGGCGTCGCCGGAAATTCGGGTCGGAACCCTCTGCCTGAACCCGCAGACACATGCCGTCGAGTTCCGCGGCCAAGCCGTGGAACTGTCGGCCCGTGAATTCGCCCTGCTGCATGAGTTGGCCCGCGAGCCCGGCCGGGTCCTGTCCCGAGAGCAGCTCAGCACCCGGCTCTATGCCTGGGGCGAAGAGATCGAATCCAACGCCATCGAGGTCCATATCCACCACTTGCGGCGCAAGCTGGCTCCCGAGCTCATTGTCACCCTGCGCGGCATCGGATACATGCTGCCCAAGGACCAGGCGTGAAGGCAGGTCTCTCGCTCAGAGCGCGGCTCCTCGCAGGCGTCCTCTTCGCCACGGCGTTGGTCTGGAGCGCGCTGGCCGCTAGCGGCTACTTCGAGTCGCGCCGCCAGCTGGAGGAACTGATGGACGCCAATCTGGAGCAGACGGCGGAACTGCTCGCCGCACAGCTCACGGAGGAAGATGACAGGGATGAAATCGAACTGGAACATGTACGGCAGTTGCACCGCTACGGCCGCCGCGTGGCCTTTCAGGTCTGGGAACGCGGCACCCGCCTGCGCGTGCGGTCTTCATCAGCCCCGAACCGGCGCCTGTCACCCGCCACGTCGGGATTCACGACCAACCCGGTGGACGGTCAGGATTGGCGGGTCTTCAGCACCTGGGCTGGGGCAAACCAAGCCCTGGTGCAGGTGGGTGAACCAGTGTCGGCGCGGCAGCGGGTGAGCTTGGAAATCACCGAGCGTCTTCTGGCCCCCGTGGCGATAGCGTTGCCCCTTCTGGCCATGGCCCTTTTGATGGCGATTCGCAACGGGCTCAAGCCCCTTGACCTGCTTGCAAAACAGGTTGCCGACATGGACCCGATCCGGCTGCAGCCAGTCAGGGCGGCATCTGCACCGCGCGAGGTGCGCCCACTGGTGGTGCAGCTCAACCAGCTTTTTGAGCGCATCGGGCAATCCCTGGAAAAGGAGCGCCGCTTCACGGCGGACGCCGCCCATGAACTGCGGACTCCGATGGCAGCCATCACCGTGCAGGCGCAGGTGGCCCAAGGCGCCACCGCTCCGGCTGAACGGGAGCACGCTATAAACAAGGTGCTGGAAGCCTGCCGGCGCGGCACCCATCTGGTCGATCAGTTGCTGACCCTGGCCCGGGCCGATAGCGCCAGCCGCATCGAGTCCGAGGCGCCCTGCGATCTGGTACGGCTGGCCAGCGAAGTTCTCGCCGACATGGTCCCTGTGAGCCACGAGCGCGGCGTGCAATTGGAACTTGAAGGCCCGCCGTCCCTGATGGTGAGCGGAAATGAAACCTGGCTGCGCATCCTCATCCGCAACCTGGTGGACAACGCCATCCGTTACGGCCATTCTGGGGGACATGTCCTGGTCAGGCTGAGCAGCGGCGCCGATGGAACCCTTCTCGAGGTCTGCGATGACGGCCCCGGCATTCCCGACGAAGATCGGGCACGGGCGCTCGAACGCTTCTACCGAATAGCTGGTAGCGGCGAAATCGGCTCCGGCCTGGGCTTGTCCATCGTCAGCCGAATCGCGCAGACCTGCGGCGCGCAGCTCGCTTTGGACGAGGGGGAAGGCGGCAAAGGCCTGCGCGTCCGCTTATTCTTTCCCAAAGCTCTCCCTCCGGACATGACCTGACCCCTGAGATACGGCTGGCGCCCGATGCTTTACCGGCGTAATCTCGCGCCGTCACAGACCGCAACATTGCGCAGCGACTGCGCGGGGAGGCTCGTATGACTACAAGCTTGATCAGCGCGCTGCTCGTCATTGCAGCGATAGTGATGGGCTGTTCAGACAAGGAAGCGGAGACCAAGGCCAAACATCGGGAACTTTACGAGAGCGCCAATGCATCGATCGAAAAAGCCAAGGGTGTGGAGGCCGACCTTGGACGGGCTGCGGAACAACAACAGCAGGAAATAGACCGGCAGGCGGATGAGTAATCAGACCGAGCGTACTGACACCGAAGGCACCCCAGATCCCCGGGGGTTGCGCAGCATCTGCGTTTTCTGCGGTTCACGCAAAGGCAACCGGACCGATTATCCAGCCATGGCAGAACAGCTCGGGCGCCTGCTGGCTGAAAGGGGTTTGCAGCTGGTGTATGGCGGGGGCAACATCGGCCTCATGGGCATCGTAGCGGATGCCTGCCTGAATGCCGGCGGCCGTGTGGTCGGCGTGATTCCGGAGTCATTGGTGGGCCGCGAGGTCGACGGCCAGGCCGTGGAGCATTCCGGCCTTAACCGCCTCGAAATCGTGGCGTCCATGCACGCCCGCAAGGCACGCATGGCGGAACTGGCCGATGGTTTCATCGCACTCCCCGGCGGACTGGGCACCTTCGAGGAATTGTTCGAAATTCTGACTTGGGCGCAACTCGGCTTCCACCAGAAACCCATCGGGCTGCTGAATGTGGCCGGCTATTTTCATCCCCTGCTAGCCCTTTGCGACCGCGCGGTCAGCGAGGGCTTTCTGTCGAAGGAGAACTACAACCTGCTGTTGGCGCACAGCGAACCAGCCGCTTTGCTGGATGTTTTGGCCGCATCTCAACCCCAATCCAATCAGGCCTGGATCAGCCAGAAATCGCAGTTGTAGGCGCTTGCAAAAGCGCGGCCGCCATCTTGCCATAAGGGTCCGCGCCATCGGCATGGCTCCTTTCACCGAAGGCCTGTCCCGATTGGGAAACACACTACTGCCCCGCAAATGGCCCGATTTCCGGCCTTGAGCCCTATCATTCAGCCGCGGCGGCAGGTCATAATCCCTTCCAGATCACGCGGAATTGAATGCAACAGCACTCCAACCACGCAGAAGTCCCTTGAACTACGTCGAAACCTTGATACGTCTGATCGACCAGAAGGTCCCCACTCAGGTCATGCTCCGTGACGGCAGCGTGATCCGAGGCTTCTGGCCCCATGACATCATCGCGCGCGGTGATTTGGCTGCGGGCGTCATCGTGGTGCGCGGCCTGGTAGCCGCGAGTCCCGAGGCTCACGAAGACCGAGTCATTCCGCTGTGCGACATTGGGGGTGTTTTCGCTGAAAAAGCGCCTATTACCACACGGCCGGAAACCGCCGCCCTCAGCGGAAAACCGATCCCGCGGGGCTGGACTCGACTCAGCCACTTGTCCTAATGGGTAATCTCAAGCCGACTTACTTGACTAACATATCCTCGCCCGGCACATGACGCGGGCGTGCCCTTTCAACCCGGCCCTGGCGCGCTGCGCGCTTCGCCCCACAGACGATGATATGCCATGACCAGCCTGATCAAGAGCGTCGCAACAATCGCACTGGCGCCCGCCAAGACCACCGGACTCAATCCTCTCGGCGCGCCACTGGACGCCGAGACCCAAGTAAAAAAAGGCAAGCTGCAGGAGTTCATGCAAACTCTGGACACAGGGGCCATTGCCCGCCGCTACCAGAATATCAGGGCCACGGCGATCAAGACGGCGGAAGCAGGACGCGCCTTTTCAAAACTGATCGTGCAATTCGAGGCATTCGGCGACGATTGGAGCAGCATCGGCGTCAATACCGGTGTCGGCTATGCCTTGTACGCCGGCGACAAGCTATTGCTTGAACTGCAGCATGGTCCCTTGTTCCTGCCCTACAGCCGGTTCTGGTACGAAAACCAGTTCGAGCAAACCATACCCAACGAGGTGTTCGCCGAGCTTACGAGCTTGGAGTTCATCGCCAACCCGGACGAGATGCAGCCCGCCTGAGGTCACGGCGCCAGGTCCTTACCCGCCTCGCCAGACAGAAGTGCTTCGAGTTCGTCCGCCGCCGCCGTGACGGTCGCGGCGCGCTGTCGCATAAGGGCAAGCATCTCCTGCAGGAGCACCAGGGGATCATCCTCTTGCACCGCCTCGCCTACCAGCCAGCATGCCAGGTTGGCTTCGTCGCGCCCCAAGGCGCGCGCGGTATCGCGCTGCCAGTCGGTACCGTAAAGCAATCGGGCCGAATCGCGAAACAGGTCGCGCGCTGAAGCGTTCGCCTGCCACTCCGCCTCGGCGCCTGCCGAAAATTGGGTTTTCAGAGGTGCCAACCCAGTCGAACCGTACCCGTCCTGACCAGCGCGGGATTCAATGCTCTCCTCATGAGTGGCCTCGGCAAGGCGACTGATCTCCGGCAGCACGGAGCGGATCAACTCCGCGCCGGCCAAAGGCACCTGCCAGTGACGTTTTTGCGGCACCCACTCGACTTTTGGCACCCAGCGCAGCATGCGGTGCAGCGCGTCGCTGTAGCCGGCCTTGATGATGATACCCTCCTCCGTCACCCTCACCCAGGGGCTCTCCGGAAACGGATTGGCCGCAAGCCTGGCGCGGTGTTCTTCATCTCGCATGTGCAATTCCCCCAGTGTTCATGGTCTCACAGCCCGATACCGGCGTCTGGCCCGCAGGACGCGGTGCTGGCCTGGTCAGATCATCCCGCAACGTAAGCCTTTTTTTGCGTCCCGATCCATCCCTTACCCCGAATCGGGTAGTAAAGCTTGGATAACACGGGAATCCGTTGAATGAGTTCACCCAGCAGAACACTTCCCAGAATGCAGGCCACGAGGGCACAGAGAGGCTCAGCCCAACCCAGATCAAACCGATTCAGGACCGCAACGGACCTAAGGTACAGACATGAATGGAAGATCAGCACAAAGAGGCTCTTCTCCCCGATTTTAGAGAATGTCCGTGCGACCCACTCCGTGCGGTCAAACAGGTAGGCGATGCAAACGGCCAGATAGATGCCCGCGAGCGAAGTCAGCCCGGTCAGGATCGGCTGTTCGATCAACCGCAGATTCAGGTTCAATTTGGGATGGGCGTAATCACCCGCCATGAAGACAACTGCCGTGCATAGAACGACAGCGCTGACACGAGGCCGGAACCTTCCAACAAGGCCGCGAGCACCCACGCCTAAAAGAAAATAGGCCGCGCTAACCGGCACCAGGTCTAGGCTGAAAGGCAGGCCCGGCGTGAACAGACTGTCATCTCTAACTTCAATCTTGATGAAGCGGAATTCGGGTAGCAGGAAAACGCCCGCCGCATAGAGAAGGCACACCATTCCTGCCTGGAAGAACGGCGACCGATTTGGGTAGTCGGTGCACCGCGCCATCGACCATGCCGACAGGAACAAGAGCCAGAGGTGCGGCAAATACCACAAGGGAATCCAGGGAGGCGGAATCGTCCTGCCTACGCCGTAAAGCGCTCCGACAATCTCTGCGGACACATTCGCCCCGTTAATCCACCAATGCCAGGTCAGCGCCAGACACAGCGTGACAAAGTAAGGCTTGAGCAACTGGTCGGTCTTCTGAACCAGCGTGGTGAGGAAGCCGCGCGAGAAATTGAAGAACAAACCGGAAAGGAAAAAGAAGAACGGCATCCTGACCGTCCCCAGCATGCGGTTGACGGTATCCACATCCACATCGTCGATGATTGTGCTGTGGCCCAAGGCCACCAGGGTGATGCTCATTCCTTTGGCAATATCGACATAGCGGACGCGTTGTTTCATGATCACTTCTTAATCAGAAGGTTCGGGACGGGCTTCGAAGCGTTCGGAGTTTAAAGCCAAGCGTCGCTTACGTCACAGCAAGCAATTCGCCGGCCAGATTGGCTTCACCCTGACGGGAACGCTCTGATGGCGCTGAAGCGCGTATCGATCGCACCAGTTTAGAGACCATGAGGAATAGGAGGTGTTGACTTCATTCGGCATCCCATCACCACATCACCCAGAAGACCCATGAATCTCGTGTTCGAAAAGGCGCACCGAGCGCGTCCGATAAGTAACAATATGAGCTGCAATACCCCTCCCTTGTCAGACATGCACCACGCTCGCCCGCCTGTCGCCTGCCCTATGCCCTGAGGCGACGGCGTCAACTGAATTTGTAACACACTGTAATTGAGTACAGGCCCCGTCGGACGGAGCACTTGGCCAAACGCGTCTAGGGGCCACTGACGCGACCAGGCATCAATGCTGCTTGTCTGCTTCCAGATTTCCGCGGCCTGGCGGCCGTTTCATTCGGGTGACAAACCATGACCGTCATTGAACGAGATTTCGGAAAGAAACCGCGCGAGACCGTCAGACGATTTCGTGAACTCCTGGCGCTGGACGCCCAGCATGAGCACAACATCAAGGAAAATCCGCTTCCCTATCTTGAACGTGCCAGCGAGCGGATCTTCCAACTCGAACGGGCCGTGTTCGATGCGGTACAAGCCTTGAGCCCCAAGGCGGCGCCCTGCGCGGAGAACGAAACCTTGACCCTGCGCAAACAAGATTACCTTGGCCTCCTGCGTTGCAGCGAGATCGTGCAGCAGGCGCTCAAGGAATACGGAATCGACGAGGAGCCTTGAGACAGTCGCGCAGACCCTCGGCGGCATCGCTCAAGGCGCTTTCAATTTCGCAAATCTAGCCACCATCGGAAACGGATCATGCAAAAGATCGGCATCTTTTTTGGGACGGAGACCGGCACAACCCGTCTGGTCGCCAAGAAAATTCACAAATTGCTCGGCGATGAAATCGCTGACAAGCCCGTTAACGTCAACCGCATCACACTGCCTGAGATGCTGCGCTATGACGCGCTGATCCTCGGAACACCGAGCTACGGAGTCGGCGACATTCCGGGCCGTAGCGCCGGGTGTCTGGAAGCAAACTGGGAGGAGTTTCTGGCCGGCGCTGGGTCCGCGGATTTCTCGGGCAAGCGTGTCGCGCTGTTTGGCTTGGGCGCCCAGGAGCGTTATTCCGAGCGATTCGCCGCGTCTTTGATCCGAGTTTACGAAACCTTCCAAGGCATGGGCGCCGAAATGGTGGGGAGTTGGAGCACCGAGGGCTATGCCTTCGAACATTCCCCGTCCATAGTGGACGGCCGTTTCGTGGGCCTGGTAATAGACCAACGCACGCAAGGGATGCTCACCGACGGCCGTATCGAAACCTGGCTAGCACAAATCAAGCCCTCGCTGATGGAACGCATCGCACTGCCGGCTTGAGAACGCCGCGAGCGCGCGTCAGCTCCATCGATACCATCGCCAACCAAGGGGACGCTACGCGCGCTGCTTACTGCAGTGAGATTCACATCGCTGCTGATGACGCGCCGGCTAAGGCTTTGCTATTGTCGTAGCCCCGTTTTGCTCGACAGGTGCCTGCGGTGGTTCGCGGATTGTGGTGTGCTAGCCTGACTCCTCTGTCTTCTTCTGGGCAAATCGATTGCCCAGCCTTCGAGTCGCATATTCGCGACCTGCTGGCGCGGGGTGTTCAGGGCGTTACGCTCTTTGGCACCACCGGCGAAGGTCCGTCGTTCTCCGTGCGAGCACGTGCTCAAGCTCTCGAGCAGCTTTTATCGGCCGGCCTGGAACCATCCCGCATCGTCGTGGCCACCGGCTGCACCGCTCTGGAGGACACCGTTGCGCTGACACGCCACGCTCTGGAATGCGGCTGTTCACGCTGTCTTGTGATTCCTGCATTTTTCTGGAAAGCATGGTCGGACGATGCGGTGTTTCGCTACTACGCGAGCTTGATTGAGACAGTGAACGATCAGCGGCTGCGCCTCTATCTGTATCATATTCCGCAGCTTTCGGGCGTACCGATCCCGTTGCGCGCCGCGGCCCGCCTTGCCGGAGCATTTCAGCCAGTCATCGCGGGCGTGAAGGACAGCGGCGCCGATCTGGAACACACACTGGAACTGATCAAGACATTCCCAGATCTCGCGATACTGGCCGGGCATGAGCCACATCTGCCGGAACTGATGAAGCGAGGATGCGCGGGCACGATCTGCGGCATGGCCAACCTTTGGCCTGAACTGATTGCCCGGCTTCTGGCGCCAGAGGTCGACCCGGCGGACCGGACAGCGATATGCCGACTGATGGAACTTTTGCAGCCGTATGCGTTCGTATCGGTTATGAAAGCTTTGTTGGCCTCACAGCCCGGAGCAGACAGTTGGCAGAGCGTGCGACCGCCGCTCCTTCCACTCGATCAGGGCGAGTGCGCCGGTCTCGTAAGGGACTTGGCCAGGCTCGGATTATCGCCAGAAATACCGTAGTCATCCGTTTCGTGCATCCCAAACCAGCTTTGCCGGTCGGTGAACAGGGGTGGACGCGCGCCGCGGCCCCACTGCTTTACGGCTAGAACAAACCGCACTAACGAGGCACCAGGCATGTCAAAAACCGTCACTGAAGACCAAAGGTCTGACACCCGGAAGCAGGCAGCGATTCACCAGTTGAAAGGCAAAATTCAAGCAACGGGTACCGTTTTGAGCGCGATCAGCCTCATTGCTTTGCTGTCTGGCGCTTGGTGGGGCGCGGCCACCCTTTTCCCCAGCGTCATCATATTGCTGGCCGGTTGGATGCTGTGAGGCAGGCTCACGTTCGACGCTGCCCGCTCGGTTAATCGTCCCGAAGCGGTCTGCCTTAAAAACAGACGACAAAAAGGGGCCGGCTCCCAAATAGGGGAAATTTGGTCCCCGGCCAAGACGCTTGGTTTAACCACGCACAGTCAGTGTGCCGTATGGGTAAAGCAAAATGCGCGCCACGGCCGCGACTTCTACAGCCTATTGATTTCAAAAAAACAACTGAGCTCGAAAGGCCCGGATTTGCTTGCCTCAGGTTGAAATAAGCCACTCGCGTGTTGAAATGAACTGCTTTCATCACACAAGGGTCCAGCGATTCCGCAATTTGGAACCTGAGACAGAGCTCTGCATCTAAGCCGGTTGCACGGCACTGTCCACGTAATCGGCCCAGCCAAGTGCAAAAAAGGCCTGCATCGCTGCAAGCCTTTGAATTTATGGAGCCCCGGACAGGAATTGAACCCGCAACCTTCTCATTACAAATGAGCCGCTCTACCGATTGAGCTACCAGGGCGTTGCATCAAGAATGGGGGAAATCACCCAGACGGCATGGAGCCACGCCACGCCGTTGAGCCATGAATCTCGCGAAATGACACCACAGCTGTGCGCATGCCGTCAACGGCCCAAGGCTTCATCCATCGCCGCATGTGCAAAGCCACGACTCACGATGGGGATTCCATCCGCCAGAAACAGCGTCCCCCGCTCGCTTTGTCGATAGCGTCGAGGCGTCTTTCATGTGCCTCCAGCTCATGCGCCTGACAATGATGGACAGGTAGCGGAAGCCGCGCAGCTCTCCGAGCCGGGCGGACCAACCCGGCTCCTGTCGAAAGCCGTGCATCGCCGGGATTGTCGGCATCACCTTCCAGCAGCAGGACCGCCTGTCCGCCCGTCATGGCGAGATAGACGTCTGCGAGAATCTCGGCGTCCAACAAGGCACCATGCAGTTCGCGCTGACTGTTATCCACCCCGTAGCGCTTACATAAGGCATCCAGGGAATTGCGCTGACCCGGATGCTTCTTGCGCGCCAGCGCCAGGGTGTCCAACACGTCGCAATGATCGGTCACCGGCTTCAGGTCGGGCAGACGCCCCAGTTCCGCATTTAGGAATC